>CANJPN010000004.1 GCA_947475855.1 Bradyrhizobiaceae bacterium | reverse complement strand
ATCGCAAACGCGGCTGTCTTCACGACAACCGGCTTCAAGCCGATCCCACTTGCCGCTGTTTCCGAGTCCCGGACGGCAATCATCGAACGGCCCCAGGTGCCGCGATTGAGAATATCGAACAGCAGCAGACTGATCGCCGCAACGACGACCGCGATCAATGCCATCGCCCTCTCGCCATTGATCGACGACGTCAGGGCAGGCTGGGGAATTCCCATCAGGCCGTTATGGCCGCCCGTCACCGAGCGCCATTCGATCGTGCCGTGCTCGACGAGGAAGCCGAACGCGATGGTCATCATCGCGAGATAAGGACCTGTGACACGCAGTGCCGGCAGTGCGAACAGCGCGCCGACGAGACCCGCTAGGCCACCGGCGAATACGATGGCGATCGGAAACGCAATTCCCTTCAGCGTCAGAACGCCGACGGCATAGGCGCCGATCGAATAGAAGCCGACGTGACCGAACGAGACCTGTCCCGTAAGGCCCAACAGCACGTTTAGACCGACGCCGGTGATCGTGGTCAACGCGACCATCGCGAGAATGAATGGCGTGTAGCCATCGCTCAAGATCGCGAGCGCCAGGCCGCCCGCCGTGAGCAGGAAAATCGCGATTGCGGTAGCGGGATCGAGCTTCGCCATCGTCACACCTTCTTCACGGGTGCGCGGCCGAACAGACCATTCGGCATTGCTGCAAGAGCCGCGATCACGATCGCGAACATTACGATCTGCGTGTAGGTCGAACCAAACAGCGCCGTCACGAGCGCCTCGCCGATTCCGTAGATGAAGCCTGCCGCCATCACGCCGGGCGCCGACGTGATGCCCCCCAGGATCGCGACCGCAAACGCTTTGATACCGAACAGCATGCCCATCTCGGAGTGCACGTTGTAAAGCGGCGCGATCAGGAGCCCCGCGAGGCCTGCCATCGCGGTCGACAGCGCGTAAGTCGCGACGATCATGCGATTGACGTCGATCCCCATCAGCTTGGCGGCGTCGCTATTTTGAACGACCGCAAGCAGCGCCTTGCCTTGACGTGTATGTCGCGTCACGAACCACAGCGCCACCGCGATGCCGATCCCGACGATCGGGATGATGATCTGCAGCGGAAAAACACCGACGCCGCCGATGTCGATCGGTCTCGTCGCGAGGTCGGAAGGGAAACTCCGCGGCTCCTTGCCGAAGGTGAAGAGCACGACGTTGTCGAGAACGATGCCGCCGGCGACCGTGGCCATCAGCCAGGCATTCGAGCCGCGCTGCACGAACGGACGGACCAGTATACGCTCAATCAGGATGCCGAACAGTGCGCAGCCGACAAGCGCCAAAAGAAAGGCGACCGGCATCGGCAATCCGTACCGCACGCCGAGCGTGTAGCCGAGAACCGCACCCAGCATCACCGAGCTTCCCTGCGAGAAATTGACGGTGTTGGAGACCACGTAAGTGACGTGGAAGCCGAGCGCGATGAGGCCGTACATGGCCCCGAGGCTCAAGCCGCTGACAACGGCCGAGGCGAGGATCATTCACTCTCCCGGTAAGCGAGGTTGCGAGTAAAGCGCATGGGGGACGGAAAACGGGGGCGCGTTGTTCCGCACCCCCGCTGTAATGTGAAGCCTGTCAGTTCGAGAGCGGCAAGATCTCACCGCTCTTGAAGTACGTAAAAAGGTAGTCGCCTGGGCCGATCGCGTCGTGATTCGCTGCCGTGAACGGTTTCGCATACTTCTTGATCAATCCGTCGTAGTTCTCGATCTTGTAAAATCCCTCGCGCACCTTAGGCCCTTCCGTGCTGCCGGCCGCCGCTATCGCGAGTGCGGTAAGGTGCATCGCGTCGTAAGCGTTGGCGATGCCGACCGCGGGTGTCACATCGGCAAGCGTCTTGATCTCGGGGAACTTCTTCTTGAGCGAAGCTAGCACAGTCTCGCCCTTCGGTGTCAGCGTCCCGGAGAAACTGTAGGTCTGGATGAAGTTGACCTTTTCGGCACTTGGGCCGGCGAGTTCGGAGAAGCGCCCACCTGAAGGGCCCCAGTGCGAGACGATCGGAACGTTCCAGCTCATGCGGTCGAGCGACTTAACGACCTGTGCGGAAGGTCCGACATTGCCGACCATGAACAGGACGTCGGCGCCGACGCCCTTGAGGCGCGTGAGCTGGGTAACCATGTCGACATCGTTCGCCTCGAATTTCTCGATGCCGGCATATTCGATGTTCTTCGCCTTGAGCGCCGCCTTGAGGCCGACCTCGTTCGACTCGCCCCAGGAGTTGTTGACCAGGATCATGCCCGGCTTCTTGGTCTGGTACTTCTTAATCGCATAATCGACGAGCGCGATGTCGACCAGTTCATCCACCGCGGAAACGCGGAACACGTAGTTCTCGGCAGCCCCATTGCGCGTGATCGGCGTGCCAGCCGCCCATACCCCCATGAACGGAACCTTCGCCTGGTTGGCGAATGGCACGATAGCCATCGACACCGGCGTGTCGAGGCCACCGAACATCGCGACAACCTTCTCGCGTTGGACGAGTTCGCGAGCGGCCACCACGCCCTTGGCAGGGTTGCTCTCATCGTCGCGGACGATCAGCTCTAGCTTTTTTCCTAGCGCGCCCCCCTTGGCGTTGATCTCGTCGAGCGCGATGGTGAGACCGCGCACGATGGCCTCGCCAGACTTGGCGCTCTGGCCTGACATGGCGGCGACGAGACCGAGCTTCAGCGTATCCTGTGCGTGGGTGGCGCCAGCGGTTCCGAAGCAGGTGAGGGCCACGGCCGCAAACCCGGCCTTGAACCGAAAAGAAAGTGAAAGACGCATCATGACCTCCAGAAGATCCCGACAATCACGGCGGTTGTCGTGGCAATCCGATTACCGCTCGACTATATGGCCGCAGGCATCATCCTGCCATTGCATATTCTCTGCGCAGTGCGCGAAATATGGGCAATGATCGTCAGGCTTTGCCTGGAAAGCGAACATTCGGCAGGCTGAAAAATGCTGGCATGTTGCGCGTCCAGCCGACAGACTGCGCCGACGGACCGTGCCGGCTGATCATGCCGTCAGGCTGCCTGCACAAGAGTGGCCGCACCGATACGCCATCAACGAAGGAGCCCGAGCATGACAACAACGACCCTGGCCACCATCTACGCGCCCACCGAGGATACCGCGAAGGCCGCCGAGATCGTCGAGCAGTTCCTTGAAGCCTCGATGGTGCCGGACCCGGTGAAGGCCGCGACGTTCATCGCAGCCGACCTCGACATCACGTTCACCGGGGGCCGCAAGTACACTCACCCGCGGGAGACCGCAGCGTTCAACGCCAAGCGCTACAAGTGGGTGAAGAAGAAGTTCGGACGCACCGACGTGGTTCCCGGCGCTGGCGAGACGATCGTCTACAACACCGGCACGTTGTACGGCGAATGGCACGACGGCACGAAGTTCGAGGGCAACCGCTACGTCGACCGGTTCGTCGTCAAGGGCGGCAAGATCGTCAAGATGGACGTATGGAACGATAGCGCCGAAAGGTTGCTCGTTCGCAACTCTATCGACGCGTGAGCGGTTTCCCTCCGGTCACTTCGAGATAACGTCGCCAGCCCCCGTGACCGGAGATGTTCTCGGCGCCTTCAGTGGCCTGCGCTTCGACAAGGAAGCCTTTGGGCTGCGTCCCGTCTTCGAGCTGCACGGTACCAATGCAGAGCGGAGGCGGGATTGCAGATACGAAGCGGCCGAAACCCTCAGCCGGCAATGCCCACACCTCCACCTCGATGCGATGCCCATCGCCGTCGGACACGCGCAACATGCCCGGGCGCCGCGGCGGGCCACCGGGCAGCGCGAACAAGCAATAGCGCGCGGCGGTGCGGGCCGAACGCACAAACGTGCCGCCAAGCGCGCTTACCTCGTGATTGAGCGGCAGGCCCGACATATGGGCGCCGACGAGCACGATCTCGATCCAACCGGGCGGCACGCCCGTTCCCCCAGCCTCCGCAACTGGAATTGCGTGCGATGTCGCACCAAGATCGACGCCGGCGCATTCATGCAAGCGCGCGCCCAATCCGTTCAGCAGGGCGTCACGGCCGGCAGGCGCGATCAACGTCACGCCAGCGGGTCGGCCGTCTTTTCGGAACCGACCGGGCACGGCGAGCGCACACAGATCGAGGAGGTTGACGAAGTTGGTGTAAGTGCCGAGCCGCGAGTTGGGCGTGATCGGATCGGCATCAAGATCGCCAAGCGTGTAAACAGTCGGGATCGTCGGCACGGCGAGCACGTCGATGTCGTTCCAGATGCCGGCGGTCGCGCGCTTCAGCTCGGCTAAGCGATACATGCCGGCGAAGGCATCCGCTGCGCTGTAATCGGTGGCGCCCGAAATGATCTTGCGCGTCACGGGATGCAGAGCGTGCGGCGTATCCTCGATGAAGGTCCGGATGGCTTGATAACGCTCGGCGACCCACGGGCCGGCATAGAGCAACTCCGCGGTAGCGCGGAACGGTGCGAGATCGATCCGCGTTGTGGAGAAGTGCAAACTGGCGAGGTCCTCGAGTGCAGCGGCCCATGCGCCGGCTGCGTCTTTGTCCTCAAAGAACTCGAGCGAGGATTTGTCCGGAACGCCGATGCGCAATGCAGGCGGCAAAGCGGGCGTGCCGATGGGCATCGTACGCGAATAGGGGTCAATGGGATCGAAAGCTGCTGCAGACGCGTATGCGCACCACGCATCCCTCGACGTCAGCGCAAATATCGAGACGCAGTCCAGCGTTCGGCACGCAGGGACAACACCGCGTGTCGAGATGGCGCCAAGGCTCGGCTTGAGGCCGACGATATTGTTGAGCACGGCCGGCACGCGGCCTGACCCGGCGGTATCCGTGCCGAGCGCGAATGAGACGAGCCCGCGCGCAACCGCGACAGCGGATCCGGACGACGAGCCACCGGGCACCAGCTCCGGATCGATGGCATTGCGCGGGACCGGATAGGGCGTGCGCACGCCGACGAGGCCCGTCGCGAACTGATCGAGATTCGTCTTGCCGATGAGGAGCGCGCCGGCATCGATCAGCCTTTGCACGACCGTCGCAGTCGACTTGGCCACGGCGGCGAAGTCCGGACAGCCCGCGGTGGTCGGCATTCCCTCGACGTCGATGTTGTCCTTGACCGCGAACGGCACGCCCCATAGCGGCTTGCCCACGGGATCGAACGGGCCGAGAGCGCGCGCGGCCTTCCGCGCCTCAGCGGGCTTGACCAAGGTAATAAAGATTCCGGGATCAGCCGCCGCGTCGATCGCGTCGAAGACTTCCTCGATCAAGCTTTCCGGTGACAATCCGGTGCGGTATGCCGCGTGCAACTCGTCGATCAGCAAGGAACGCATGCGGTCTTCCTATGGGGCGAGAGCTCAAACCGGCGGGCGCGGCACGGCCGCAAGCAACTCCCGCGTATAGGCATCGCGCGGACTTGTCATGATTTCCTCCGCGCTCGCCTGTTCGACGATGCGGCCGGCCTGCATTACAATTACGCGGTCGCATAAGAGCCGCACGACGTTGAGGTCATGGCTGACGAACAGGTAACTCATGCCGAGCTCAGCCTTGAGGTCGGCGAGCAGGTTCAGAACGATCGCCTGCACTGAGACGTCGAGGGCTGCCGTCGGTTCGTCGAGCACCAGCAGCGCAGGCTCAAGTGCGATTGCGCGTGCAATGCCGACGCGGGCCTTCTGGCCGCCGGAAAGTTGATGCGGAAAGCGATCGAGCAGATCGTGCGGAAGCACGACCTGATCAGCAAGCCGTTCCACCTGCGCACGCGCCTGCGCCTCGCGGGTTACGCCGCCGATGCGATAGAGCGGATCAGCGATCGCGCGGAATGCCGTGAAGCGCGGATTGAGGCTGTCGGTCGAATCCTGGAACACCATCTGAAGGCGGGATCGCGCGGGATCGCGGGCGAAGTTCTTTGCCGGGATCGCGCCGATGTCGCGATCCTCGAAGCGGATGGTTCCGGAGGTCGGATCCAGCAGCCGCATCACCATGGCCGACGTGGTCGACTTGCCGCAGCCGGACTCGCCGACGAGACCCACGCTTTCGCCGGGCAGGATGTCGAACGAGATGCCGTCGACCGCGCGGAACGCTCCGGCGGATTCCGCTCCCCGCGCTTTCGCACCCGCGCGCGGATACTCCTTCACGAGATCCACGACCGAGAGGATCGGCTTCTCGGTTGCGTCTGGTGAGCGCTGCCATTTGGGAGGCGGAGCGGCCGCTTCGGGACGATTGGGCAATAGATCGCGGAGCGTAATCCCTGGCCGCGGCGTCGCGCTCATCAGACGCTGCGTATAGGGATGCTCAGGCGCCCGGAATATCCTGCGCGCCGGCGCCGTTTCGACGACGCGGCCTTTCTCCATCACAACGATGCGATCGCAATACTGGGCGGCGAGGCCGAGATCGTGCGTAATCAGGACTGTCGACATCTCGCGCGCCCTCGTCAGCTCGACCACGAGGTCCATCACCGCCTTCTGCGTGGTCACGTCGAGACCAGTCGTCGGCTCGTCTGCGATCAGCAGCCGCGGCCGACAGGCGAGTGCGATGGCAATGATTATACGCTGGCACATGCCGCCAGACAGCTCGAAAGGAAAGGCGAGATAGCGCGCTTCCGGGTCGTTGATGCGCACAAGACGCAGCAGATCGATCGCCTTCTCGCGCGCATTACGCGAGGTCGCCTGCGCGTGCTGGCGCAGCACGTCCTCGATCTGTTCGCCGACTCGCCGGATTGGATTGAGCGCCGCACGCGGGTTCTGAAAGATCATCGAGATTTCGCGCCCGCGGATCTCGCGCATCACCTCGTCGTCCGCGTTGTGAAGCTCGATGCCGGAGAACGTCACGGTGCCGTCCGCTATGCGGCCGGCTCGATCGAGAATTCGCATCACGGCGTAGGACGTGACGGACTTCCCAGAGCCCGACTCGCCGACAATGCCGACCGTCTCGCCCTTGGCGACGGTGAGATCAACACTGCTTACCGCGGTGACGGTACCGTTGCGCGTCTGGAACTCGACCGTGAGATCGCTGACGTGGAGAAGCGGCAAAGCGGTCATGTCGCCCTCACGTGCGTCGCTGCGGATCGACGATATCGCGCAAACCGTCGCCCAGAAGATTGAATGTGAACACTGCCAGCATCAGTGCGAGCCCCGGGAATACTGCGAGCCACCATTCGCCCGAAACGATGTAGTTCGCACCCTCGGCTACCATGATGCCCCACTCCGGTGTCGGGGGCCGCACTCCCAGACCAATGAACGACAGGCCGGCCGCATTGAGGATGGCCCAGCCCATGTTGAGCGAGATCTGCACCATCATCGGCGGCAGCGCGTTGGGAAAGATGTGGAGCGCGAGGATACGCCAGTCGCTGTTGCCGGACAGGCGGGCTGCCTGCACGAAGCCGGCATTGCGGCGAACGTTCACTTCGGCACGCGCCATTCTCACGTAGAACGGCAAATTGATGATGGCCGTCGCGTAAATGATGTTGTCGACCGTGTTACCGAGCGCGGCGACGATGCCCATCGCCAGCACGAACAACGGAAAGGCCATGATGGTGTCGCACAGACGCCCGACGAGCTTGTCGCACCAGCCACCGAAATAGCCTGACACAGCGCCGAGCGCGGAGCCAAACACGAATGAAAGAGCCACGGCAGCTACCGATATGATCAGATCCAGCCGCGCGGCGACAACCACGCGCGAGAATACGTCACGGCCCAACTGGTCGGTGCCGAACCAGTGCGCCCAGGAAGGCGGCTTCATCTGCTGACTGGCATTGGTCTGCAGCGGATCGTAAGGGACCAGCGCAGGGCCGAGAATTGCAGCACTCAGGATGACGGTGAGTAGTACGAATGCCAGCAGCGTGACGGGATTGCTCGTCAGGACATGCCGCACATGCCGCAGCCATCTCGATACGCCGGTCTCGCGCTTGGGCACGACGGGTTCCGCTTGGATCGCAACCGGCATCGCCAGACCATCCTTGCGCGCCTGCATTGTTCAGCCCTCAATGCCGACGCGCGGATCGACAAGAGTGTAGGCGACATCGATCACGAGGTTCAGCGCGACGAACAATATAGCCATTGCCAGAACGAAGCCCTGAACGGCTGCGTAGTCCGAAACGACCAGCGCCTCGATTGCATAGGACCCGATGCCGGGCCAGGCGAACACTTTCTCGACCAGTACGTTCGCGCCAAGCGTGAACGAAAACACCATGCCGAGCGTCGTGATGACCGGCAGCAACGCATTGCGGAATGCATAGGTGAACAGCACCTTCCGGCCCGAGAGGCCGGCGGCGCGTGCCGTGCGCACGAAATCGGAGCCCAGCACTTGCAGCATCGAGCCGCGTGTCATTCGGGCTAACGGAGCAAGCGTAAAAAGACCAAGCGTGGTTGCGGGAAGAATCAACTGCGCGAGCGTGGCTCGCAGAGTTTCGAGGTCTCCAGCCAACAGAGCATCTATCGTGAAGAAGCCTGTCACGTGTGGCGGCGAGAGGTACATCACGTTGAGCCGGCCCATCGGCGCCGGCGCCCAGCCCAGCAGATAATAGAAAACGTAGACAAGCAGGATGCCGGTGAAGAACGTGGGCAGGCTGACGCCGGCCGTGGTGACGAACCGACAGAGGTGGTCGACCCAAGTGTCCGGCCGCGTCGCTGCGAGAATGCCAAGCGGAATTGCGACGAGCGCCGACAGAAGCAGCGCGACGAGCGTCAGCTCGATCGACGCAGGCAAGCGGTTGACGAGCTCCTTGATGACCGGCTGGCCGGTCGAGATGGACTGCCCAAGATCGCCCTGTGCGAGCTGGCGCAGATAGATGCCGAACTGCTCGATCAAAGTGCGATCGAGCCCGAGCTGCTTGCGGATCTCTGCGATCGAGCGGGCATCTGCGGCAGGCCCTGCGAAATAGACTGCTGGGTCTCCCGGCAGCGCGCGAGTCAACACGAACGTGACGATGATGATGCCGACAAGTGCGGGCAGCGCCTGCAGGGAACGCTGCCCGAGAATCCGAAGCTTCGTGGCCGACGCCATCGCCTCACGCTTTCTTGAGCTGCAACACCCGGAAATCTGGCTGCCGGTGATACCAGGACGAGTAACCCGCAACATCCTTGCGAATAGCGCTGTCGAGGTATGGTTGCCAAAGCGGAATACGCGGCACCTCGTCGAACGCCTTCGCGATCATCCTCTTGATCTTCGGCGCATAGGCTGGATCGTCCGACGCTATGTGCAGCGTCTCTTCGACGAGCTTGGCCATTTCAGCGTCCTCGTAGTTCACGGAGTTGAACAGCGCGCCCTTGATATAGGCCCAGTAGAAATAATAGCAGGGCGTGTTGAGCCAACCGCCGAAATTGTCGAGGTGCAGCGGCAGCTTCTTCTCGACCAGTGCTACCGTGCGCCAATTGGCTCCCGGGATCTTGTCGATCGTTGCTTTGATCCCGATTTTGGCGAGCCCTTCCTGGATAAGCAGCGCCGTCGGCTCTCCCCACTCCGCCGTTCCCAAGTCGAACGACAATGGCACCTCGAAGCCTGCCTTGAACGGCGTCTGGCCGAGCAGATCCTTTGCCTTGTCGATATCGGTCTTGTAGGGGAACGGTTGGGGCCAGGAGATATCGGCCGGCTCTGTGGACTTTCCGCCCCACATCGCAGCACCGCGCCCGTAGGCGGCCTGGTTCAGGATCTGCTCGTAGGGCAGCGCGAAAGCGATCGCCTGCCGCACGCGCTTGTCCTTGAACGGCTCGAAGTTGAAGTTCGGGCAAAGCACATGCATGCAGTTGTCGATCGGCGCGCCGACGACCACGGCGGAGCCCTTCTCCTTCAATTCCTTGGCGTCCTTGGCAGAGATCTCGAACGCCATCTGGATATCGCCACGCTCGATCAAGGCTCTCCGAGTTGCCTGCGCCGGGATCTCGCGAACGATAACGCGGCGGATCGCTGGCAGCTTGCCGCCCTTCCAGTCATCGTTACGCACGTAAACGATCTGCTGGCCGGGGTCCCAGCGCTCGACCTTGTAGGCGCCCGAGCCGGCTGCCGTGCGATGGAAATATTCGGTCGCCCAGGGATCCTTCTCGCTGACATTGGCCTTGCCTACCTTCGAGTTGAGGATAAAAGGCACCGGCACCGCGATGTCGGGGAGCGAGAGCTTCGATTTGCGCAGCAGCTTCACGCGGAACGTGAGCGGATCGAGCGCCTCGAACTGCTCCGGCTTCTCGAGCCCGCCGGCCTTCATCTGCGTAGCCGCAAAGCCTCCGACCGCGACTGCGCGGTCGAACGACCATTTGACATCTTCCGCGGTAACCGGTGTCCCGTCCCAGAACTTCGCATCCTTCTTCAGCTTGAAAGTGATCGACAAGCCGTCGGCCGCTGTCTCCCAGCTTTCGGCGAGTTCGCCCTCGATCTTGTTGTAGTCGTAGACCAGCGTACCGTCGGGCTGGGACTTGGCGCCGAATGTGACGAGGCGGTCGTAGCAGTTGATCGTGACCTGGTAGGCCGGGCGGTTGGTGCCGACTCGATGCAGGTCGAGGCTGTTGATGGTGTTGCCGATTGCGACGACGATCGTGTCGGTAGCCTGTGCCCAGGCGGCGGACGACTTCAGGAACGGAAGCATTTCGGCGCCGACGACGACCGCACCGGTGCCTGAGATGAATGAACGGCGACGCATATCTACGGCTCCTCTACCCTTGCGCCCCGTCTTCGGGTACGCCCCAGGAGGGAGGCATCTGCACCCGTCGTGCCAATGCCCGCCAAATCAGCAAGCACTTGAACAACGGCGAGAAACTACTGGAACTGCCATCAACCGCGCCGTTCGACGGCTCAAGTATTGAGCAGTCAGCCCAAACACCAGGCAGAATGTCTCCACGCGTGATACCCGGCGGGTATCATCCCATCGCCCGTGGCGACCAAGTCGCGACGGAGGGGCAAGTCGAGGCTGAAAGGAACGCCGGTGAAGTTCTGAGCGGCGAACGTCTGACCGGCCAGTGATCGCCTTGTCCGGCAATTAATCGCCGGGCGCAGATGTTGGGCCTATCGTGCGCAAGACTTCTAACCCGCCAGGAGCTCGACGAGCGTGAGAGCGACGACCTTCGTCGCTTTGCGGAGATCTTCGAGGACGAGGTTCTCATCGGCGCGGTGGCCATTGGCCTCCAGGATGGAATGCGGGCCTGCCCCGTACATGACTGTTGCGGCGCCGGCGTTGCTGTAGAGGCGCGCATCGGTGAACAGCGGTACGCCGATCGCCGGCACGTCCTCGCCTGTGATCTCGCGTGCATGGCGCTGCAGAATCTCGACCAGTCGACTTTGTGCCGGACTGGGCCGAAGGGGTTCGGCGAGCAGGATGCGGCGGGTCGAGACCTTCACTTCCGGCATTGCCGCCGCGCGCTCTTCGATTTGGCGCACGAGTTCAAGCTCTGCCTTTGCTACGTCTTCGTCTGGCAAGATGCGCCGGTCGATGCGGAACGTCACGCGGTCCGGCACGACATTGGTGTTGATGCCGCCCGAGATCAGGCCGACAACGAGTGTGGCGTGCTCGATACCGGGGATCGAGGATCGTTTGACCTTGAGCCGTTCGCGATAGTCATAGAGCGACGACAGGAGACGCGTTGCCGCCTCGAGGGCATCGGCGCCGCTCTCGGGCTTGGCAGCATGAGCCGAGCGACCATCGACCCGCACCTCCAGATGCAGACAGCCATTGTGGGCAATCACGACCGAGTAGGTGAACCACGCGGCGATGACATAGTCGGGCTTGACGATCCCCCGCTCGAGGAGCCATCCCGGTCCGACATGGCCACCGGTCTCCTCGTCGTAAGTCAAGTGAAGTTCGACCGTGCCTTTCAAGGGTGCGTCACAGTCGATCAGAGCTTTCAGCGCAAACGCGTAGGTTGCGAAATCGGATTTGGAGACGGCGACGCCGCGGCCGTACATGCGCCCGTCGCGGATCTCGGCGCCATAGGGATCGGCGCGCCAGCCCTCGCCCGGCGGAACTACGTCGCCATGTGCGTTGAGTGCGACGATCGGGCCCTCACCGAATCGGTGACGCACCACCAGATTGACGACCGAACGCATATCTTGGCGCCCGACCACGTCACTCGGTACCTCATGACGCTCGACCGTGAAGCCTAGGCCCTCCAGCAGCTCGGCGGCGCGCAGCGCGTGCGGTTTGCAATCGCCCGGGGGATTGTCGGACGGAACGCGGATGAGCTCGGCAAGAAACGCTACCGCCGTATCGTGCGAGGTATCGATGTGGACGCCTAGCCGCGCCCCGAGATTTCCAGAAGTGCTCATGTCATTCCCGCAGGCGATGTTGACGGATCGCTGCGCTTGTCCCCTTTTCGGAGGTGAATGTGAAGCCCAGCCCTACCCGCCAGACTTTTCTTGGAGTGTTTGGACGACATGACCCGACGTGCTTATGTGACGCGGCTACCGGCGAGATCGCCTGACGACGTCGAAGGTCTGGAAGCGGCGATCTCCCGCGGCGAGATACAGGCCCAAGGCATCGTCGCCATCCTCGGCAAGACCGAGGGCAACGGTTGCGTCAACGACTTCACGCGCGCGTTTGCAGTGCGGGCGATGCAGGACATGCTGGCGCGGCATATCCCGCGCGACAAGGTCGCCAAGATCGCCATGGTCATGTCGGGCGGCACGGAAGGGTGCTTGTCGCCGCACTGGATCGTATTCGAGGCGCGCGAGGTTACCGAGCCGGCGCACGGGGCCGCGCTGGCGCTGGGTGGTGCTCGAACGCCAGATATGGCCGGCGAGCTGCTGGGGCGGCGCGGCCAGATCGAGCTGGTAGCGGCCGGAGTTAAGGCTGCAATGTCGGATGCCGGCATCAGGAGTGCAGATGAGGTGCACTATGTGCAGGTGAAATGCCCGCTGCTGACATCGGAGCGCATCGAGGCAGCGGAGCAGCGCGGCAAGACCGTGGCAACACGCGATACTTTGAAGTCTATGGGTTTGTCGCGCGCGGCCTCGGCTCTCGGCGTCGCGGTGGCGCTCGGCGAGATTGGTGTCGACGACATTCCCGACGAAGCGATCGGTCGCGATTTCTCGCTGTTTGCCGGGCGGGCAGCAACCTCCGCGGGGATCGAGCTTCTCGATCACGAGATCTTGGTGGCGGGAATGTCGACGGCGTGGACTGGGCCGCTGGCGATCGATCACGGCGTGATGGCTGACGGCATCGACATCGAGCCGGCGCGCGCCGCACTCGCGCGGCTCGGCCTCGCCGCTCAAGGCCAGCTCTCCCAGGAGCAGCGCCCTCGGGTGAAGGCAGTTCTGGCGAAGGCAGAGGCGGCCGCGTCGGGGCGGATTCGCGGCAATCGCCACATCATGCTCGACGACTCCGATATCTCCTCAACCCGTCACGCGCGCGGGTTAGTCGGGGGCGCGCTAGCGGGGCTCTTCGGTTTCACCGACCTGTTCGTGTCGGGCGGCGCGGAGCATCAGGGGCCGGATGGCGGCGGCCCAATCGCGATCGTGGTGTCGCGCGAGTAACATAAAGGGAGAAGGGCATCATGAGGCAGATTCGCACGATCGCGGTGTTTAGCGGCTCGAACGTAGGGCGCGGCAACGCCTATAAGAATGCCGCCGCCGCGCTCGGCACCGAGATCGCGCGCCGCGGAATCACCGTCGTCTACGGCGGCACGAACATGGGCCTGATGGGCGTGCTGGCCGATGCGGCGCTGGCGGCCGGTGGCATGGTGCACGGCGTCATCACGCACCGGCTCGAAGCCAAGGGACACCTTCACCCGGGCCTAACGCGGCAAGAGTCGGTGTCGACGATGCGCGAGCGCAAGATGCGCATGGCCGAACTCGCCGACGCATTCGTGGCGCTGCCCGGCGGCATCGGCACCTTGGAGGAATTCATGGAGGTGTGGACGCTGAACCAGCTCGGTGAGATCGCCAAGCCAGCCGGCCTGCTCGATGCCATGGGCTTCTACCAGCCGCTCATGGGGTTCATCGACCATATGATCGCGGAACAGTTCCTGCCGCCGGCGCATCGCAAAGGCATTGTCGTGGATGCCGATCCGGTGACACTGCTCGACGGCCTCGTGCACTTCGAGGCGGTGTCGGTACCGAAGTGGATGAAATAGGTTGTTCCATCAGCGCATCGCATCCATTGCCCGCGCGAGCTGCTGGGAGAACTTCAACGCGGCCACGGGTAAAATCCGGCCACGCAATTGGCCGAGCACGACGTCGGCGCCAGGCAACGTCGGCTCGTTGATCGGCCGCGAGAGGATGCCGTCGAGGCCGGTGGCTGGCGGCGTTCCGATGCTGATCTGGAAGGTGATGGCCGGTTCCTGACGGATGAAGCGCATCAGCAGCTCGAACGAGTTGCTTTCCAGCCCGACACTGTAGCGCAGCGAGGAACGCGCGAAAAAGCCGTCGAGCAACGTGCGACTGCCGAGCCCCGTTTCCGGCAGCGCCAGCGGATATTGCACGATCTCGCGCAGCCGCAGGCTCCGGCGCCTGGCCAACGGATGATCGGCCGCCATGACGGCGATGAGCCGCTGAGGAACGCTGGCGAGGACCTCGAGATCACTGGAGCGCTCCGGATTGAACATCACGACGAGATCGGCGGTGTAGTCCAACAGCGCGCGCATCGCCTCGACGCGATTGCCGACGCGCACGGAGAACTCCACCAGCGGAAACGCCTTGCGATAGATCTCGATCTCGCGCGGCAGCATTTCGTAGGCGACGGCCTGGCTGGCGGCGAGCTTGACCACGCCGCGGCGAAGGCCGGACATGTCCTCGATTTCCGAAAGCATGCGCGCGGCATTCGAGGTGTCGGTGCGGATGTAGCGCAGGAATGTCTCACCGGCCGAGGTGAGGCGCATGCCGCGCGCGTGGCGCTCGAACAGCGGGTATCCAATCTCCTCCTCGATATCGAGGACGCGCCGGTTGAGCGCCGAAGCGGTGACGTTGAGCTTGTCGGCGGCCTTCCGGATCGAACCGGTGCGCGCAACCTCGTCGACATACCTGAGCACCCGCTGGTGACGCATCTATCGTCCTCGAGGCATGGGCGTTTCGACCGAGCGTACTGATTTCGGCAACGCTTAAGGAAGAAAAGGGCATTTGTCGAGAACGCTGAGGCATGAAATCGTTTGGTCGAAGGTCTGGTGCACCAGCGTCCATTCTGACCATCGCGCCCACGACAGCAGGAGCCCTCGATGCCCAAACACCTCGACCGCCGCCAGATGATCGCCGGTTCGCTGGCCCTGGGATCGGCAGGACTTCTCGCGTCCCCCGCCGTCGCTCAGGCGACGCGCATGAAGATGATTCTAAACTGGAGGTACCAGGGGCCGCAGTCGTGGTTCTTCATTGCGCAAGACAGGGGATATTTCAAAGAAGCCGGCATCGAGATGGACATAGACCAGGGCGACGGGTCGGCGGCGGCGGTCAGCAAGGTCGCCTCGGGCGCTTACGACTGCGGCTTTGGCGACATCAATGCGCTGATCCAACTGGCGGCAAACAAGCCAAACGATGCTCCCATCGGTGTGCAGATGCTTTTCAATTCGCCCCCATTCACCATTGCGGTGAAGAAGGACGGACCCATCAAGAAGCCCAAAGATCTCGAAGGCAAGACGATCGGCGGACCAGCAAACGATGGCGCGCTGAAGCTGTTCCCGGCGTTCTGCAAGCTCGCCGGCGTCGACATGTCGAAGGTCAACATTCTCAACATGCAGCCGAACCTGCGCGAAAACATGCTGCAGCGCGGTCAGGTCGACGGTGTGTTCGGCTTCGTCAACACGATACGCTTCTCCGCGCGCCTCGCCAACATCAACGCCGACCAGGACTGGATGTTCATCAACTACGGCGACTATGGGATGGACCTTTACTCCAACTGCATGATCGTCTCTCGCAAGCTCATCGCTTCCAATCCCAATGCGGTGCGCGGCATGGTACGCGCCATCAACCGTGGCCTCGTCGACATGCTCAAGGACCCGAAAGCATCGATCGACTTCGTCGTAAAGCGGGAGCCGCTCATCAAGGCGGACATAGAGTACGACAGACTGATTGCCACAATGCAGGCGGAGATGAGCCATCCCGAAGTGGCCAAGGTCGGCCTGGGCGACATCGATGATGCGCGCCTCAAGAAATCGATCGAGGTTCTCGTGGAGGCCGACAAGCTCCCGCGCACGCCCGACATCAAGGAAATCTTCGATCGCTCGTTCCTGCCCCCGATGGAAGAGCGGATCAAGAAGATCGCCTGACGATCACCTTGTTTGCATGTGAGCTGCGAGAAGAAAGGCTGAGCGATGGAGCTTGGGCTAAAGGACAAGGTCGTGGTCATCACTGGTCCGGCCAAGGGCATGGGGCGGGCCGTATCGCTGGGTTTCGCAATGGCTGGCGCCCGTCTGGTGCTGACCGGCCGCGACCTCGCCGCGATCGAGCCCGTTTCAGCGGAGATCAAAGCGCTTGGCGTGAAGGCGATCGTGGTGGCGTGCGACATTACGAAAGAGATCGAGTGCGCGAGGCTGGCGACGGCGGCCATCGAGACGTTCGGTACCATCGACGTACTTGTGAACGTCGCCGGCGGGTCCGGCCCCATAGGCAAGACCGGCATAGAGACCACACAGGCAGAATTCGACGAGATCGTGCAGCTCAACATGACCGGCTGCTTCAATACGATGCGCGCGGTTCTGCCCAACATGATAGCAAAGCGAGCCGGAAAGATCGTCAATGTAGGCGGCACGTTCGGCATGCGCGGGCGAGCTGGACGCATGGCCTACTCCGCCTCGAAGTGGGGCCTGCGCGGCATCACCAAGAGCTTCGCGCTGGAGGTGGGCCAACACAACATCAACGTGAATTGCGTCGCGCCGGGCATGGTCGACGGGCCGCGCTTCCGCGACAAGGTGTGCGCCGACATGGCGAGAAAGCTCGGCATCAGCCTCGAGGAGGCGATGCGGCGACATGCGGCAGACTATGCGCTGAAGCGTGTCTCCACCGACGCAGATATCGCCAATGCCTGCCTGTTTCTGGCGAGTGATGTGTCGCGGCAGATCACCGGGGTCGACCTGCCGGTCGATGGCGGCTGGGCGATGCTGTGACAAACCCTGCTGTAAGGAATCATCGATGAGCAGCACGACCGTCGATCTTGTCATCTCAGGCGGCACAGTCGTAACGCATGAGACCACGTTTCCCGGCTCGATCGCCGTAGACAAGGGCCGCATAGTCGCCGTCGGCGAGGTTGCGATCATGCCGTCTGCGCGCGAGACGCTCGATGCAAAGGGGCTGCACGTCCTGCCCGGCGCCATCGACGTGCACGTCCACTTCCGCGAGCCCGGCTACACACACAAGGAGGACTGGGAGACGGGCACGGCCGCGGCGGCGATGGGCGGCACAACGACTGTGTTCGACATGCCCAACGTCGAACCACCGACCGGAACGCCGGCTGCGCTCGCCCTGAAACTCGAAGCGGCAAAGAAGGCCTATGTCGACTACGGCATCTACGGGCTGCTGGCAGAGGACAATGTCGACCAGCTCGAGGCGCTGATCGAGGGCGGCGTTGCAGGCTTCAAATGCTTCATGGGCAATACTTTCGGCAACCTGCCATCTCCGTCGACGGGCGCGATGCTCGAAGCGTTCGAGATCATCGCCAAGCACGGCTACCGAATTTCGCTGCATGCCGAGACCGCGTCGATCATGGCATGGCGACAAAAGAAGCTGATGGCGGCCGGCAAGCATGCACCGCTCGATCATTTGGCGGCACGACCGGCTGTGGTCGCCATCGAGGCGGTGGCCCGCGCGGCGATCCTGGCGGAGTGGACTGGCGCGAGGATCCATGTGCTGCACATTTCCTCCGCAGACGAGTTGCGCCCCTTGCGCGAGGCAAAAGCGCGCGGCGTCGACATCACCGGCGAGACGTGCCCGCAATACCTGCTGCACGATACCACCGACTATGCGCGGCTGGGCTCGATCATTCGCGTCAACCCGCCCGTGCGGGAGCCGCATCACAAGCACGCGCTGTGGGCCGCGCTCAAAGACGGCACGGTCGACATGATTGCCACCGATCACGCGCCGCACACGCCGGAGGAGAAGATAAAGAATGACATCTGGACGGCGGATTGCGGCTGGCCCGGCGTCGAAACCCAGATGCCGCTGATGCTGACGGCGGTAAGTGAAGGCAAACTGTCGATCACCGACTATGTACGCATCTCCGCCTACAATCCGGCGCGCGCGTGGGGCCTGCATCCCGCGAAGGGAGCGATCGTGCCAGGTGCGGATGCCGATATCGCCATCGTCGATCTGAGCCGCACCGATACGATCGAACAGGAGAAGCTCGCCTCGCGGTCGAAGATCACGACGTTCCACGGGATGAAGGTGAAGGGCGTGCCGATGCACACCATCGTGCGCGGGCGCTTCGTGATGCGAGATCGCAAACTGGTCACGGCGGCCAAGGGGCACGGACAGTCCGTGCGGCGAATACAGCGCATGCCCACACCGCGCCCCATGAATGTCGACCAGACCATGGCCTCCGTTCTTGGCCGGACGACGACATGAGCGCGCAGGATATCGATCACCCGAGCCCGGAGGCAATCGTGCTGGCGACCAAACCGGCGGTCATGCCCGCGCCACCTGCCGCCGACGCGATGCGGAGCAAGGCCGATCTCATCGATCTGGAAGGCGTCGAGGTCACCTACGGCCGCGGCGCAAAGGCGTTGAAGGCGCTCGACACGACGACGCTGGAGGTCCGCCAGGGAGAATTCGTCGCGCTGGTCGGGCCGTCGGGATGCGGCAAGTCGACAATCCTCAAGCTCGTCAGTGGACTGCTCGAACCCAGCACCGGCGTGGTGATCGTAGGTGGACGCGAGGTCGCTGCCAAGGCCGTGCAAGTCGGCATGGCGTTTCAGAATCCTACAATGCTGCCGTGGCTCAGCGTGCGCGACAACGTCATGCTGCCGCTGAAGATCGTGGTGCCATACAAGCACCAATTCCGCGCGAAGCGGAAGACAGAGTACCGCGACAAGGTCGAAGCGCTGCTCGAGCAGGTGGGCCTCGGCGGCTTCGGCGACAAGTATCCGTGGCAGCTCTCGGGCGGCATGCTGCAGCGCGCATCGTTGTGTCGCGCGTTGATTCACGAGCCGCAACTCCTGCTGCTGGATGAACCGTTCGGTGCACTCGATCAGTTCACTCGCGAAGAGCTGTGGGCGACGTTGCAGGACCTCTGGCAGACCCGCAAGCCGACGGTGCTGCTCGTCACGCACGACCTGCGGGAGGCCGTCTACCTGTCGACACGCATCGTCGTACTAAGCGCGCGCCCGGGCCGAGTGATCGACGATACGGAGATCGACTTCCCGCGTCCGCGGACGATCGAGATGACATTCGATCCAGCATTCGTCGGGATCACGCAGCGGCTGCGCGGCCTTATCTTCAACATGCGCTCGCAAATCGGGAAGGCCTGACATGGGCGGCAACGGAGAAAGTTGGCGGCAACGTTTCGCGTCCACCGCATTGATCATCGGCTTCTTCCTGTTGTGGGAAGCGTGTTGCTGGCTTTTCCACATCTCGGACATCGTGCTGCCGAAGCCCAGCCAGATCTTCACGACGCTATATCTGCGCGCGCCCGCGCTATGGCCGCATACAGTGCAGACGCTCTACACGACACTCTTCGGCTTCGTTCTAGGCGTCATCGTCGGCGTCGCCCTGGGTGTGCTGGTGGGATCGTCAAAGACGGCTTACGACACCGCTTATCCTCTGCTGGTCGGTTTCTCGTCGATCCCAAAAGTTGCGGTCGTTCCGATCTTCGTTCTGTGGTTCGGCGCGGGCACGGTGCCCGCCGTGCTGACGTCACTCGTGATCTCGATCTTCCCGGTGGTCGTGAACGTGGCGACGGGACTGGCGACCACAGAGCCCGAGCTCGAGGACGTATTGAAGGCGCTCGGCGCTAAGAAATCCGAGGTGCTTTGGAACGTCGGCCTGCCGCGGGCCATGCCCTACTTTTTCGCCTCGCTGAAAGTCGCAGTGACGTTGTCGTTCGTGGGCACGGTGCTCTCTGAAACGGTCGCTTCGAACCGCGGCATCGGCAACGTGATGATGGTCGCCTCGTCGAACTTCGATGTGCCGCTCGTGTTCGCCGGCCTGATCATTCTCGCGATTCTAGGTGTGCTTCTCTACCTGCTGTTTGCCGCGCTGGAGTGGCGGCTGTGCGGCTGGGCGATGCGGAAAACAGATCTTGCCGCAATGGGGTGAACCAACACCCACTCACAGGACTTGAAGCCAAACCGGTCCGTCCAATGAAAACCAGGAGTGCATCATGCTCAAACTGATGACCAGCACGACGGCAATACTCGCGGGGTTTGCCGCGGCTGTCGCCATGGCCGCCCCCGTCGCCGCCCAACAGAAGGTGCCGGTCAAGTTCACCCTCGACTGGAAATACCAGGGCATTCACTCGTGGTATCTTCTGGCCCAGAAGAAGGGCTACTTCGCCGCCGAGGGCCTGGATGTCACCGTCGATCAGGGCGAAGGCTCGGCGGCCACCGTCACGCGCATCATGGCGGGCACCTACGACGCCGGTTTCGGCGACATGACCGCGATCATCCAGAATGCGGTGACACGGCCGGCCGATGCGCCCGTCATGGTCTACATGATCTATAATCAGCCGCCGTTCGCGGTCATGGCGCTTCCTTCCTCCAACATCAAGTCGCCGAAAGACCTCGCGGGCAAGAAACTCGGTTCGCCTGCCGGTGCTGCGGCGCACCGCCTGCTGCCACTGATGACCAAATCTGCCGGCGTGGACGCCTCGAAGATCGAAATGTTGAACATGGCGCCAAACCTGCAGGAACAGATGCTGTTCCAGAAGCAGGTCGATGCCAGCCTCGTGTTCAACGTTACGGCGTACATGAACGTCGCGTCGATGGGCCGGGATCCCGAAAAGGATGTGACGTGGATGATGTACGGAGATCACGGCGTAAGCGTCTATTCGAATGGCGTGATGGTCTCACAGAAGCTCATCAAGGAGCGGCCGGCGGCAGTCGGCGGGCTCGTGCGCGCCATCAACAAGGCACTACAGGAGTCGGTTGCCGATCCCGATGCGGCGATCAAAGTGCTGACGGAGACAGAGCCCTTGATCAAGGGGGACATCGAGAAGCAGCGGTTGATATACGCGATGAAAACGGTCGTTCTGTCGCCTGAGCAGGCCGAGATCGGCATCGGCGACATCAAGGATGTGCGCATGCAGAAAGCCATTGAGCAGATCGCCGAGGTCTTCGAGCTGAAAAGCAAGCCCGAGGTGACCGCGGTATTCAACCGGTCGTTCCTTCCAGCGATCGCCGAGCGCAAGCTGAAAGTGGCTTTCTGATCCGGCTCAATCCGCCAAGGAGGTCTCCGTAGCGATGTCGACGCGCACAGTGTTCGCTGATTGGCTGCTGCCGCAGCCGGGCGCCGGCGCGCAGGAATGCGTGGCGATCGCGATCGATCGCGGCCGCATCTCCAGGATTTCGGATGGGGATCAAAAGCGCCTGCCGTCAGGCATCGATAAACGCCGGCGTCTGGTGCTGCCGGCGTTATCAAACGCGCATGATCATGCGCGGGTGGCGCGCAACTCCGCGATGGGCGGCTTCGACAAGCCCCTGGAAAGCTGGTTGTTCCGACTGGCATTGATCCCGGCGGCCGATCCCTGGCTGTGCTCCGCGGTTTCATTCGGGCGGAGCGCGCTCGGCGGCGTCGGCTCGATCATGATCCACTATACCCGAATCCAAGGTCTAACGGATTTCTCGACCGAGGTCGGTCAGGTCGTCAAGGCGCTTGCCGATGTCGGCCTTCGTGGCGCGTTCGCCGTACAGTGTCGCGACCGCAACCCGATCGTGTACGGGCCGCACGACGCGTTACTGGCGAGCCTATCGCCGGCCTCGCGGGCGGCACTTGAGAAGCGCTACTCGAGGCCGCCAATGCCGGCACGCGATCAGGTCGCACTCGTGGATGCCATCGCCAGAGAATACGAGACCGATACACTTTGCGTGCAATATGGCCCGGCTGCCGTGCAATGGTGCAGCGATGAACTGCTGCGGCTGATTGCGGATCGGTCGGCCGCGACTGGTCGGCGCGTCCACATGCACCTGCTGGAGACGAAATACCAGCGCGCATGGGCTGATCGCGAGTATCCACAAGGCATCGTACGCTATCTCGATGATATCGGACTGCTGAGCCCCCGGCTGTCGCTGGCGCACTGCGTGTGGGCGCGGCCCGAGGAATACGCCCTGATCGCAGAACGCGGCGCTACCATCGTGGTCAACACGTCTTCCAATCTCGCTATCCGCTCCGGAAGAGCCGCCCTCGACCAGATGCTGGCGGCCGGTTGCCGGGTTGCGATGGGCATGGATGGCGTCGCGCTCGACGAGGACGAGGACGCGCTACGTGAGATGCGTTTGAACTACGCACTCAATAAAGGTGCGGGCTTTCAGGTGGGCATGTCGCCTGCGGCATTACAGTCGTTTGCAACGACGAACGGCCGCTTCGCTCTGGATGGATGCACTACGGGTGGACGGATCGAGCCGGGCGGCGACGCCGATCTCCTGTCACTCGATCTCGATCAGTTGTCATCAGACCTCATCGAGCCGGACGTGCCGGCGATGGAACTCTTGCTGGCGCGCGCCGGCAAATGTCACGTGCGCGACGTTATCGTTGCCGGGCAGGATGTGGTTCACGACGGCAAGCTCGTCAAGATCGACCTTCCCGCACTTGAAGCGGAACTGCTGGCACGCCTCCGACGAGAGATTTCGACAACAGCAGACTTGAGGACCGCGATGCCAGAGCTAGAGCGAGTGCTTGCTGATCGCCTCATGACACACGGTGGTTGCTGTTAGACACCGGCGAGGCGGCGAAGGGTGACATATGGCGAACAGGATCGGAATGCGAAACCCAGAGGCGATGGAGGCGTTGACGCGCGCTCTCGCTGACGTTCTGAGACTTCCCGTCAAGCCAGAATGGCTGCCAAGTGTTGCACAGCAGCTCGCGATCACACTGGCGCTGGCCGATTCGCTCGAGGCCGTCGAGGTCGGCGACGAGACATCTGCTGCGCCTGTCTATCGGTTATAGGCATGAGCGGGGAACCGACATCCGCTGTCGCTATCGCCACGGCAGTTCAATCCGGCAGCACAACAGCGCTCGCTGTGGCAGAGGGCGCACTTGCTCGCATCGAAGCGGAGAACCCGCGCCTCAACGCGTTCACGGATGTGCTCGTCGAGCGGGCACTGCGAACTGCGCGAGCCCTCGATGCGGCTCGGGCAACGGGCGAGCCTCTCGGACCGCTCGCAGGCGTGCCGTTCGCGGTGAAGAACCTCTACGATGTCGCCGGCCTCCCGACGCTTGCCGGCTCGATCATCAATCGCGCCCGCCCGCCAGCTTCGCATGATGCGGTGCTGATCCGCCGACTCGAGGCGGCCGGCGCGGTGCTCGTCGGCGCGCTCAACATGGGCGAGTACGCCTACGACTTCACCGGCGAGAACCTGCACTATGGTCCGAGCCGCAATCCGCTCGACACTACACGCATGACCGGCGGATCTTCCGGCGGCTCGGCGGCAGCAGTTGGCGGTGGACTTGTACCGCTGGCATTGGGCTCGGATACGAACGGCTCTATTCGGGTACCCGCCTCACTCTGCGGAATCTTCGGACTGAAACCAACGTACGGACGGTTGCCGCGAACCGGTACGTTCCCGTTCGTCGATAGCCTCGATCATCTCGGGCCGTTCGCGCGGACTGTAGAGGATCTTGCGCTAGCTTTCGACGTTCTGCAGGGGCCGGACGGGGGCGACGCGGCATGCAGCGCGCGGCCGCCGGAGCCAGTTCTGCCGGCGCTGGAGCGTCCGCGCGGTAAATGGAACGTCGCCGTGGCCGAGGGGTATTTCACCGCTGGTGCGACGCCCGCGGCACTTGAAGCCCTGGAGTGCGTCGCCGGCGCGCTCGGCGCGGTGCGACGCATCGAGATCGCTGACGCGCACGTGGCGCGCGCTGCGGCCTATCTCTTAACGACCACCGAAGGCGCGGCACTGCATCTGTCGCGGCTGCGCGATCGTGCTGATGATTTCGAGCCGATTGTGCGCGATCGCCTTCTCTCCGGCGCAATGGTGCCAGCGCAGGTGGTCACGCGAGCGCAGAAATTCCGTGCGCACTTCCGCGATCACATGCTGTCGCTGCTGGATGGCCTCGATGCCATTATCGCATTGTCGACACCATGTACCGCGCCGCTGATTGGACAACAACTACTCGATCTTGGCGGACAATCGGTTCCGTTACGCGCCAACATCGGCCTCTATGCGCAGCCAATCTCATTCGTCGGGCTGCCCGTGGTCGCGGTTCCGGTACCTCTGTCGCCGTTGCCCATCGGCTTGCAGATCATCACCGCACCATGGCGCGAAGATATCGGGCTGATGATCGCCGACACGCTGGAGCGCCTGGGACTCGTTGGGCCGAAGCCAATGACATAGTCGAAATGGGTATTGGACTTCGCTGATGCACTCAGCAATTCCGGAGTTAAGAATTCTTCTGCAGAGCCGGGAGCACTCCCGCTGACGCTGGTTTCGGCAGATTCCTCGCGCCGCCGACCTGCGGCAGGCGCCCCGCAGGCACGGCAACCGCCCCAAGCATTGCCTCCGCCGCTACTGTTGCGCAACCTCGTGAGGTCGCACCCACCACCAGCAGTGAACCCGACCTGAATGCTGACCGTCTTTCCGGGTAGAAACTCGCTACTCTGTCGGCATCGGCAATTCGCCCCGTCGCCGCGCAGAACATCAACCAGAGAGCAGCCCGCAGGCCTCGGCGATGAACGGCTACCGTCACTGGTATCCTGCCCGAGCACACCATGTGCCGTCACCAACTGAAGCAAGCGGCCAACCCGGCATAACCTCCATCCAATCACAGTGCACATGACCATCGCGCTTCATGAAAATGTTTACTGAACAAACGGCCAAATCCTCGAGCGGCTTCGTAAACCGAGAGTGAAACAGCGTTTCAAAAATGTGCCAGCCTCTAGCGCCATCCCGAAGCCCGGGCTAGCATGGGCGCGTTGACGCAAGCTTTCTGCTGGAAGTCGTCCAGCCCGTTATCCTTCGAGGTGGATTTCCGACATGGCCAAAGCATCGATGAATTCAGGTGGGAAGAAGGGCGTCCGCGGGTACCCGGATCTGCATGATCATATTGAAGCCCTGCGCAGCGCCGGCCTGCTGATCGAGGTCGACCGTCTGATCAACAAGGACACGGAAATGCATCCGCTGGTGCGGTGGCAGTTCCGCGGCGGCATCGCGCCGGAGGATCGCAAAGCGTTCCTTTTCACGAACATCACTGACAGCAAGGGGCGCAAATACGACATACCCGTGCTCGTATGCGGTCTTGCTGGCAACAATCAGATCTACTCGATGGGCATGGGCTGCAAGATCGAGGAGATTCGCGACCGCTGGATCAAGGCTTTGGGCAATCCGATCAAGCCCAATGTCGTGACAGACGCGCCATGCCAGGAAATCGTCTACCAGGGCGACGACCTCAAGAATGGCAAGGGTCTCGACGACATTCCCGTGCCGATCTCCTCGCCCGGCTGGGACAACGCGCCCTATACGTCGTCGAGCCACTTCGTGACGGTCGATCCCGAGACCGGAATCCAGAACGTCGGCAATTACCGCGGCATGATCAAGGCACCGGATCGGATGGGAATGAACCCGTCGATCGAGTTGCGCACCGGCGGCTACATGCATTGGGCCAAGTGGAAAGCACTCGGCAAGCCGATGCCGTGCGCGGTGGTCGTGGGTTGCCCACCGGTGGTGTCCTACACGGCTGTGCAGAAGGTTCCGGAGACGCATGACGAGCATGACATTGCCGGCGGTCTGATGGGCAAGCCGCTCAACGTCGTCAAGTGCAAGACGATCGACATCATGGTCCCGGCCGAATCCGAGATCGTTATCGAGGGCTACGTCTCCACAGAATATCTCGAGCCGGAAGCACCGTTCGGGGAGAGCCACGGCCACGTGAACCTTCAGGAGTATAACGCCTACCTGGAGGTCACCGCGATCACCCGGCGCACAAAGGCCGTGATGACATCCTGGATCAGCCAGGTCACGCCGTCCGAGTCGAGCTGTATCAAACGGCCTGCGTTCGAAGCGGCCCACATGCTGCACCTTCGGACCAACCTCGGCATCCAGGGCATCAAGAAGGTCGTCACGCACGAGCCGCTCACCGCGCTGCAAAGGCTGATCGTGATCGTGTTCGAGAAGGGAGTGCCCCGGACGGAGATCTGGCGTGCGCTCTACGGCGTCGCCTCGTTCAGGCGCGCAGAGGGCAAGTGGGTCGTGGCCGTCGATGAGGATATCGACCCGGACAATGCCGACGCGACGTTCTGGGCGATGTGCTTCCGCTGCAAGCCGCACCGCGACGTGGAGATCATGAAGCACAAGAACGAGGGCCACGGCCCACGATCGATGATCGACAGCGAAGACAGCGCTGTCCTCATCGATGCCACACTGAAGGAAACATTTCCGCCGATATCGCTCCCGAAGCGGGTTTACATGGAAAACGCGAAGGCCATCTGGGAGGAGATGGGCTTGCCCAAGTTGCGCCCGGAGCCGCCGTGGTTCGGCTACGATCTGGGAGAATGGAATGACCATCTGGAGCGGCAAGCGCAGCTCGCCGTGAAGTCGGAATACTGGCAGACGGGCGAATGGTGCCGTCAGCGCAAGCGGTCTGATGTGCCGATGAACACGGAAATGCGCACCCTGGATGACGATCCCGACTATCAGAAGATGCGGGCTGATAAGGCCAAGCCGGTCGAGTCCCCTAAACGCTGACATCCGCAACAGATCGTCAGCAGGACAGTGCCCGCACCGCGATTGGAATCTGGAATTCTGTGGTGAGGAAAGCCCGACGCACAATTCCACGCCCCGCCGGCTCGTTTTTTGGGCACCAGCCCAGCTTGACAACTGCGAGCAAACGGATCGACCTTCTGCAGGTGATGTAGGCGTCTTTTTTTAAGGGGGCCGACCTCAGCCGGCTCGAGCCCGGCTCGCGTTGCCTTGACGAGAGCGTCCACAGGATCGTGCGGGTAGTGGAAAGTGGCCATCATGGACATCGCAGCAACATCCCCCGTGCCGATACGAACCAAAGTGATCGCGCAGATCGTTCTTGGCGTCGTCATGGTGGCCAGTTGGGAAGCGGCAGCCGTCTGGTTTATCGATCCCTTCTGGATCGGAAAGCCGAGCGCGATCGCAGCGCGGCTTTGGACCGAATTCGTCGATGGTGACATGATCGGCCATACCGGGATCACGCTTTTCCATGCCGTGACCGGATTGGTTCTGAGCCTCGTGATCGGTGTGCCCATCGGAGTGCTTTTCGCGCTCAGGCCGTTCGTCGCGGACACGGTAGAGCCTTACTTTCTGGGGTTCTACAGTCTGCCGCGCGTGGCGCTAGCCCCCCTCTTCATCCTGTGGTTCGGTATCGGCTCCATCTCGAAAATCATGATGGCGTTCTCGATGGTCGTTTTCATCGTCATCCTGAACACCCACGAGGGCTTGCGCGGCGTAGATCGCGATCTCGTCGACATGCTCAAGTCGATGCGGGCAAAGCGCCTCTACATGTTGCGAAAAGTGCTTCTGCCATCGATCGTGCCGTGGGTATTCGCCTCCGTAAGGATCGGTGTGGGTTTGGCACTCGTCGGCGCCGTGATCGGCGAGTTGCTCGGCGCGAACAGGGGCCTTGGCTGGTACGTCGAGCATTCGGCGGGACGTGTCGATATCATCGGTGTATTCTCTGGCCTCGTCGTCCTCGCTGTGCTCGGAATGGCTCTCAACGAGGTCGTGAAGGCGATCGAGAGCCGCTTCACCGAAGGTCGCTACTGATCAATGGAAACTAAGGCCAGGATCTTGGGAGACGTCGAATGCGTCGAGCTACTTGGATATCTCGCAGTGCCGCCATGTTGGCTGCGGTCGGCTTACTCGGGCTCGCGATGCCCACGTCAGCGAGATCCCAGACGCTATTGAAGTTTGGGGTCGCCGCGGTCAACGAAGGCATGCTGCCGCTTCGCGTCGCTATCGATCAGGGCTATTTGAAGTCCGCCGGCATCACCGCGGAATTCATCGACTTCAAGGGCGGCGGTCCAACCGTTCAGGGATTTGCTGGGGGCAGCGTTGATTTCTGCGTCTGCGCAGCCGATCACGTCTTGCGGCTGGCGAACCGCGGTTTCGACGCCCGCATCATCTCCGGGCTGGACGAGTTCCACTCGTACCTGCTGGTCGCCAAGGCGGACGCGCCGTTCACCGACATTGCCTCGCTCAAGGGCAAGCGCGTCGGCATCACGTCGCCGGGAAGCTTTACCGACAACACCGTCCGCTGGACGATCAGCAAGGCCGGACTCAATGCGCAGCGGGACTTCCAGCTCATCGGTGCTGGCGTCGGTGCTGCCATGCGAGCGGCCATCGAGACCGGGCAAGTCGACGCGGGTGTCGTGATCGTGACCGAGCTTCCCAGCTATATGCGCACCGGGAAATTCAAGGTCGTCGTGGACTGGCGACCGACGCGATATGCGGCACTGGTGGTGATCGGACGTCAACGTTGGGCCGACGCCAACCCGCAGATGGCGCGTGACCTCGCGCAGTCGATCACCAAGGCCGCGCAACTCATCCAGACGGATGCTGCCGTTGCAATGAAAGGCATCAAGTCGCTCTATCCCCACTTCACCGACGAGCAGACGAAAGAGACCGCGGATGCAGCGCGAGCGCGGCTGTCGAAGGATGGCAGCGTATCCCAACAGGGTTTCGACACGATGGTGGAAGTCGTGATGACCTCCGATGCGACATTGAAGAAGGTCTCGCAGTCCGAGGTGGATCTCCAGCCCAAGCTCGTGAAGTGAAGATTGCGATCGACATGGATAGTGGCCTATTGACTGGCGATGGTTCTACCATTGTCGCCGCTGCAAACCCGGCAGAGCGCGCCACGGCGGAACTCTCGCGCGTTCACATGTCCTTCGATGGCCGCATGGAGATCCTGCAGGACATTAATTTCGTCCTGCGGGAGGGGGAGTTCTTGTCTATCGTGGGCCCGAGCGGCTGCGGAAAGTCGACGATCCTGCGTCTGATCTCCAATCTTCTGGCACCCACGCGCGGCGACGTGAAGACATTCGGTCCGGACGGCAGCGCTGCCCATGTCGGCTTCATGTTCCAGCGTGACGCTCTTCTGCCGTGGGCCGACGTCAACACCAACATCGCCGTAGGCCTCGAGTGCGCCGGCGTGCCGAAAGAAAAGCATGCCGCGCGCATTGCCGAACTCCTGACCCTGCTCGGCCTTTCGGAGTTCGGCGGTTATTACCCCCGCGCACTGTCCGGCGGCATGCGGCAGCGTGTAGCGCTCGGTCGCTTGCTCGCCTACGACCCCGACGTCATGCTGATGGACGAGCCGTTCGGCGCGCTGGATGCCCAGACCAAGATCCTGCTGGGTTACGAATTGATGCGCATCTGGACGACCCATCGCAAGAGCGTGGTGTTTGTGACTCACGATATCGAGGAAGCCATCGGCTTGTCGGACCGTATCATCGTCATGTCGGCGCGCCCCGGCCGTATCAAGTCGGAATACCACGTGAACCTACCCCGGCCGCGCGATCTGCGTGGAGTTCGCAAGATGCCGGAGTTCCATCAATTGAGTGAAAAGATCTGGAACGATATCGTCGACCGGGTCTAGTTTCGGCTTGCCCGGCGCGAGCGGGTTTCAATTCTCGGCACCCAGAACTTCTGCTTACACTATCGACGACAGAGGAGTGCGATATGAGCCGCCCAACCGTTGTGCTCGAGCCCGGCAAGCCATTCGTTCTGGCCCCGGCCGCCAACATGAGTTTCGAAATCGAGACGGGCCAACGGCTCAAGCTTTCCCAGCCCGAGGGCGAGCAGGTCGCCGATCTCATCTCGTTCAATCGAGCGGACCCCAGAGAGCTGCTCTCGATGCACACGAGCCGCGCGGTCAATCTGAACTGGCGGCTGACGGCGCCGCACAAGCTCTACAGCAACCGCTCGAGCGAGATGTGGCACATCGAGGCGGACCTTACCGCCGAGAACTATTGCGGCGGCGGCTACTGCAGCGAGCACTTGAACGTCGCGCGATACGGCGACAAGGGACGAGGAGCCCCAAACTGCCAGGCCAACCTCGAGAAGGCCATCAGCGGCTACGGCATGGACCGCTGGAGTTTCAACGTCGACGCCTGCTTCAACGTGTTCATGACCGTTGCTTATGATCCGGACGGAACATGGGAAATCCGTGAAGCCAAGGGCAAGCCGGGCGACCATATCACCATGCGCGCCCTGATGCCTCAGATCGTGGCGATCTCGAATTGTCCGATCCTGTTCAATGCCTGCAACAACTTCAAGCTCAAGCCGTTGACGGTCGAGATCCTTCAGTAGACGCGCTGAAGCTCAGCGGGTGGATGGCTTCAATCTCAAACGGGTAGATGACGTCGATGAGTGATAGCCCCTATCTTCGCAATCGTTGGTATGTCGCAGCGTGGGCACATGAGCTGGAAAAGGGCGCGGTCGGCCGCATCATCATGGACGAAGCCGTCGTGTTCTTTCGCGGGAAGGGCGGCAAAGTAGCGGCGCTCGAGGATGCATGCGCGCATCGTTACATGCCGCTGTCGCATGGCAAGGTCGAAGACGGGTGCATTCAGTGCCCCTATCATGGGCTCGTGTATGATGCGTCGGGAGCTTGCGTGCACGTGCCTGGCCAGCCGCGCGTTCCGCCGGGCGCCACGGTTCGAGCCTATCCCGTAGCCGAGAAGTGGCGCTTTGTCTGGATCTGGATGGGAGACCCGGAGCTCGCCGACGAGGCGGCGATTCCTGACTATCACTGGAATGACGACCCCAAGTGGGTGGCTGTCGGTGGGTATTTCCATGTCAGGGGTAGCTACCGGCTCCTGATCGATAACCTGCTCGACCTGTCTCACGTGGCCTTCGTCCATGCCTCCACTCTCGGGACCGATCGCGTCGCGGACTTTCCGGTGAAAGTCCGCAGAGACGACAACAAGGTTCATGTCGATCGCTGGATCTTGGGCGAGCCGGCACCACGGATGTTCAAGTTGGTCGGCAACTTCGAAGGGCCGGTCGATCGTTGGCAGCTGATCCAGTATCAGGAACCGTCGCATTTCATGATCGACGTCGGATGTGCAGTGGCAGGGACCGGTGCTCCCAATGGCGACCGTTCAGCGGGCATCACCATGTTCTCCAACCACACGCTGACGCCGGAGACCGAGACCAGCACACACTATTTCTGGCACCATGCGCGCAATTTCCGTCTCGCGGAACCAGAACTCACCGAACGGCTTGCCACCGCGACGAGGACCGCATTCGGCGAGGACGTCGGGATTGTCGAGGCGCAGCAGGATCGCATGCAGCGGGCGCCTGCGAGCAAACCCATCATCGACATCAACGCCGATGCCGGCGTCTTGCAGGCGCGACGCCTCCTCGACCAGTTGATCAAGGAGGAACGGGCTCGCATGCCTGGCGCGGTCGGCTAACGCACAATCGGCGTTTCAGCCCGAAGCGAGAGCGGCGTCACGCTTTGGCTCTACGCAGAACGCAGCCAAAATACGCCCGTTCCCGTGCTTTGCTCACACCTCGCGTCCCACGCCCTTGAGGATCGAGGCATTGGTAGACGCTCTTGCCTTCTGCGCACTTGCATGGGGGGCGAGGTCGGCCTATTTCGCAGCTTCGAGCGGCCCAAATCGGATCGAACGCACATGACCAAGAAAATGCCCACCGTATTCATCGACGGCGAAGCCGGTACGACCGGTCTCGGCATCGCGGAGCAATTGCGTGCGCATGGCGGCGTCGAACTCCGTAGCATCGCGGCGGACAAGCGCAAGGACGTGGCCGCAAAGCGCGAGCTGATGGCGGGCGTCGATCT
>CANJPN010000003.1 GCA_947475855.1 Bradyrhizobiaceae bacterium | reverse complement strand
CCGCAGCGAACGCCTTGCTCCTCCCGAGGCCGTCGTAACGGTCACCTCCCCGCAGATGACGGCAGCGATGGTCGCCGAGTCCGGCTATCTAGGGATGGTTAATTCGGTCGTATTGGGGTCAAGCCCACTTCGCAGCTCCCTGAAAATTCTGCCGATACGGTTGCCTGAGCACAGCCTCAGGATTGGGATCATGACATTACGCAACCGCACGCTAAGCCCCGTAGCGCAGTTGTTCATAGACACAGCCCGCGAGGTGGTTGCGACCCTGTCGAAGACGTAGTTCGGCACAGACCGTGCTGCGCGTTCACACGCTCGCCTTGGCTCAACAATAAGCGGTCAGGCCACTCCGCTTTAGAAAGCAGCCCCCAATGGCGGACATGACAAGCCCGGCGGCTTGCATCGAAACTTTCGAGGCGATTGCCCCGCCCTACTCCTGCTTGATCCCTGCGTTCTTCACGACCTCGGCCAGCCGCACCGTCTCCGTCTTGAGGAACTCCGCATACTCACCCGGCGTCGAGCCAAGCGTCTGTCCGCCGAGCGTTTCGACCTTGGTCTTCACGTCCTTGTCCGCGATCGCTTCGAGCGCCGCCGCGTTGAGCCGCGCGATGATCTCCGGCGGCGTCTTTGCCGGCGCGACGAACCCCTGCCACGCGCCGATCGAGATGTTGGGAATGCCGGCCTCCGCGAACGTGGGCGTATCCGGCAGTATCGCCACGCGCTTCGTGCCCATGACGGCGAGCGCGCGCATCTGGCCATCTGCGATCAGCGGCTGCGAGGTGTTGACGGTATCGGTCGTGAAGTGCACGTGGCCGCCTGCAACTGCGGCCGCCGCCGGGGCGCTGCCGTTGAACGGCACGTGCACGGCCTGCAGACTCTGCGAATGCATGAACAGGGCAGCGCCTAGATGGGTCACGTTGCCCAGGCCCGCCGATGCGAAGTTGAGCTTGCCGGGATTGGCTTTCATGTAGGCGATGAATTCTGCGAGCGTCTTCGCCGGCACGGACGGGTGCACCGCGAGAACCAGCGGCACGACGGCGGTGAGCGCCACCGGGGAAAGATCGGCGACCGCGTCGTAGTTGAGCTTCTTGTAGAGCGCGGGGCTGAGTGCCAGGGCCGACGTGCCATAGAGCATGGTGTAGCCGTCGGGCGGGGCCTTGGCGGTCTGCTCGGCCGCGACGTTGCCGTTGGCGCCGGTGCGGTTTTCGATAACGACAGGCTGGCCGAGCGTAACCGACATGCGCTGCGAGAAGATGCGCGCCATGACATCCGTTGGCCCGCCCGGTGCAAATCCCACGAGAACGCGGATCTGCCGCGTCGGATAGGCCGCCTGCGCGAACGCGCCCGAGGCGGAATCAAGCAGCAGTCCCGTTGCGAGCAACCCCGCACAGCGCGTCGACATCGGACGTTTTCCCCTCTGGCAGACTTTCGGTTCTCACCGGAAGCCTAAAGGGGGCGGTCGAGGGGGACAAGACTTTCAGAATTCAGACGGGAAACCCGCTCAGGCAAAAGCAAAGCTGAGCTCCACAGGCGCTTCCTGCTTCGATCGCCGCTTGGATTTCTTGCGCGCTGGCGCCTCATCCGGCTCGTTGCGCTTGAGCCCGGCGGTCGCAGTCCAGCCGGCGACGTCGAAACCGAGATCGCCGAGGATTTCCTCGGTAACGCGCGCGGCGTGGTCATGATCGGCCGCCGACCATGCCTTGCGGCCAGCCTTGCGAGCGCGTCGATTCGCGGCGTCTTCGCCCGCGCATCGCGCCAGCCGCACAGCCTCGTTGTAGGTCTTGATCCGCATATCAGTAGGTCATTTCGCCTGCTCGACATATACGCTGACAGAATCCTTATCGGCGTTGCAGGTAATGTGGGTTTTGGCCGTCCGCACGACTGCGTCGCGCTCACCCTTCCGCGCCTTTCTGAGGCAATCCTGCACTGACTTTGTGACGGCCTCGCCAGTCTTCAGTGACGCAAGCGCGTTCAGCACCTCAAAATACTTCGGAGGCGGACGGTTGCTCGCGTTCCAGTGCAAGCCCACTGAGTTCCATTTCAGCTCCGCCCACGGCTCACAAGTCACCGAGGCGTAGTTGTTGAGCCACTTTCCCTTGCCGGCGAGCGGCGGCAGAAGATCAATTCTATACTCAGTGTCATCGTCTCGATCGAGCTTGCCACAAACGATTCCGGCGATGCGGTCAACGAATGCCTTACAGTCCTGAGGCGTCGCTACAGCCGGCACGGCTTGCATGATGTCATCGCGAATGAACACGGGCGGATCACTGCGACCCACACGGCAGTATCCCGAGAATGTCGCACGACCACCCTTCCTCGGGAACACGAAACCAGACGCCGCACATCGGGTATATCGGCCTTCAATGTTCGGTGTGTCGCAATCGCGGGCGGCGATCAGGTTGGCGTTTTCCTGATCGATTTTATCACCACCCCACATCCGCTCGATAAACATGAGCTTGCCTTTGTCAGAGCAGCCCCAAAGCCGATGCTGGTTCTCAACGGGCTTGAAGGTGCCGCCCGACTTTAGAGATTCAAGCTCCCTGACGCCGGCACGGAGCTCAGCTTCCGTGGTCTGCGCGCGCGCGCTTCCAACAGCCATCACCGCCAAGGACGCAAGCAACAAGGTACGCATCATTCGTCCTCGCTCAACTCGATCTGGATCAGATCATCCCCTCGCCACTTAAAGCGATAGAAGCTGAGATGATTGCCGGCGATCGAACTGCCGAATGTGACCTCTACCTGATCGTCGAGGTAGGCGATGGCGTTGCGCAAATCGCCCACGGTGAGCGGCAGTCCGCCACTGCTTGAAATCATCTGACCGGGTAGCTTGGGCTGCTGGACAGTCTTGTGTTCCGACATATTTGCGAGCCTTCGGCGTGAGGGAGCGCAACGATGATTGAGTCGGCAAGTTTGGTCAAAGCCCGAACTTAGTCGCTTTCCACCGCCAGCTCCCACCCCACGTCAATCCGGCATCCGCAGCCGCGCCGCTCGCACCTCGCCGTTGCCGGGAAAGGTCAGGTCGAGGGTCGTGGTGTAGTCGTTCTCGTCCCACGGGTCGGGAAACGTTCCCCGTTCTGCACCCAGCGCCTGAATAAGCCCCGGCAGCTCCGAATGCCGCCAGCAGATCACGCCGAACTTGCCCCGATAGCGCTCCTTGTCGCGCAGTACGGCGATGAGATCGTCGACATCATCGTCGTCGATCTTGGCACGGATCTCGAGCTTCAGCGCCGCCGCCAGCGGCTCCAGCGTTAGCACAGGCCGACGCGACCTCTTGGAGGTCTTCGCCGCGAACAGGAACTGCGGCTGCCCAAACGTGGCAGGGATGTAGTCGACGAGTTGGCCTGCACGCCGCACGCCTGGAGGCGACAAGTTCGGGTCGCGCTTGTCACCCGTCTTTTCCGCGTGCCGCAGGATCACGAGCCGCGCCGGCCCTGTCCCCGCAGGAAACGGCGACAACCTGTACGGCAGCGGCGCTTTGGGCGCCCAACCGAACAGCCGCTTCAGCCACTGGAAGAAACCCATCGTTCCACGTTCCTCGGCGACCGTCGGTCGGTCGGCGGCCATCTGTAGGTTGGGTCAAGGCACCGGCCGCGACCCAACATTCCACGATGTGCCTTGGATCGTTGGGCCGCCCCCGGCTCGCGCTGCGCGCGTCCGGGCTTGACCCAACCTACGACCGTATCGACGACCTTCGGCCGCAGGCCGCGGACGCAACCGCGTCCCGGCGCCAGTGCGCCGCCCCGGCCGGAGCCCGGCCAGCGCGTGAGGCCCAAATCAAGTCTCGACTTTGAACAGGTCCTTCTGGTCGGACTTCTTCACGTCGATCAGGTGCCACGGCAGGCCCTGCTTACCGATCTCATCCATGAACGGCTTCGACGGAAGCTGCTCGACGTTGAACACGCCTTTTCCGCCCCAATGGCCTTGGAACAGCATCATGGCGCCGACGACCGGCGGCACGCCCGTCGTGTAGGACACCGCCTGCGCGCCGGTCTCCTTGTAGCACTTGGCGTGATCGCAGACGTTGTAGAGCATCGCCCGCTTTTCCTTCCCGCCCTTCTTGCCGGTGAAGATGCAGCCGATCGAAGTGCGGCCCTTGTAATTCTCGCCCAGCGACGAGGGCGGCGGCAGCAGCTCCTTCAGGAACTCCATGGGTATCACGGGATTGCCTTTGTACATGACGGGATCGATCCGCGTCATGCCGACGTTCTGCAGAACTTCGAGGTGCTTGATGTAGTTGTCCGAGAACGTCATCCAGAACCGGATCTGCTCGAGCCCCTTGATGTTGAGGACGAGGCTCTCCTCCTCCTCGTGATAGATCAGGTAGCTCTTGCGCGGACCAACTTCCGGGTAGTCGACCATGCAGGAAATCGACAGCGGATCGATGTCGATCCACTTGCCCTTCTTCCAGTATTTGCCGCGCTGCGTGACCTCGCGCAGGTTGATCTCGGGATTGAAGTTCGTCGCGAACGCCTTGCCGTGGCTGCCGTCGTTGCAGTCCACGATGTCGATCTGGTTGATCTCGTCGAACAGGAATTCCTGCGCGTAGGCGCAATAGATGTTCGACTGGCCGGGATCGAACCCGCAGCCGAGAATGCCCATGATGCCCTTCTTGGCGAACTTCTCATGGTAGGGCCACTGCCACTTGTAGGTGAACTTGGCTTCGTCGCGCGGTTCGTAGTTGGCCGTATCCATGTAGTGCACGCCGGTCTTGAGACAGGCGTCCATGATGGCCAGATCCTGGTAGGGCAGGGCCATGTTGATGATGAGGTCCGGCTTGACCTTCTCGATCAGCGCGACGGTCTCTTTCACGTTGTCGGCGTCGACCTGATGCACGCCGATCTTGCCTTCGCACCGCGCCGCGATCTTCTTGCAGCTTTCGATCCGCCGCGACGCGAGGTGGATCTTCTTGAACACGTCGCGGTTCATCGCGCACTTCTGCGCGACGACCGAGCCTGCGGCGCCCGCGCCGATGATAAGCACAGTGTCCATCTGTCTCTCCGCTGCTGACGTTTCGCGTCCGATGCCGGCGAGGCCCGAGCCTCGTGAACGAGGCAGAAAAGGCGATCGACGCGACGCATTGATGAATGGAAAATGTGGAGCCGGCGTCTGCCGGTCCGGCGCTGGATTTCACAGCCGCGACATAGTGCAATCGATGTCGACCTTCAACCGATAAACGACGGAGCCGCCGCGAATTTCCTGGGGCAGCGCTTCGTGACGGTTATGTTGCACCGAGTTTACACTATGGCGTTGATCACACCGGCACCACGCGATCGTGCGGAAACGCGATAGAGGCCCGAGTTCCACGTCCCAGCTCGCTCTCGATCGACAGTGTCGCCCCGCCCGCGGCGGCCAGCGTGCGAACCAAGGGAATGCCGATGCCGGTGCCTCCCGAACGCCGGCGCAATGGTTCCGCCATGACGGCACCCGGGCCCAGCCGCCGCAGCTCTGCTTCGCTCATTCCGTCGCCGGTGTCCGCCACCTCGAGCACCACGGGGCCGCCGGGCAGGTAGCTGACTGCTACGTCGATCTGTCCGCCCGGGGGCGTGTACTTCAGCGCATTGGCTATCAGGTTGTTGAGCATTGCAGCACGCTGCGGCGATCCGCGATCACATGTGGCAAACCGGCGGGGATGCGCGTGACGACCTCGACACCCGACGCCGACGCCATTTCCGCGAGTGCGGAAGCGCCGCCCGCGACGACCTCGGCGAGATCCAGTTCGGCGAAATCGAGCGGCCCGCTGCCACCTCGTCCGGAACCATCAGGATCGAGGAATGCAGAAATCACTGTGTTGGCGAGGGCGGCACTCTGGTGGATGTCGGCGGCATAGGCCCGGTAGCGATCGTTTCCGAGGGCCCCAATCCTTTCGTCCCGGATGATTTCGGCAAGCACCATTATGGCGCTGAGCGGCGTCCGCAACTCGTGCGCAAGTCGGGCGATATCGATCGATCGGCCGATCTCGTCCTGGCTGGCAGCAAACTTCGCTATCGGTTGATCTTCTCGCTGCGCCACTTATTGTGCCACTGTTCAATTGTCTGTAAGTGCCATGGTCACCACACCAACGGTTTCGTCAAGTATCGGTTCTATCGAAGACTTTTTGGAATTGCCCCGGAGTGGCGCGGCTGCATGGTGACGGCGGCCTTCAGATGAGCGATGATCGCTCCACTGTCCGTAACGAGGCGCGATTCCAAGCAGGCGCCGACAGTTTCTCGCGTATTACTGAGCTTCGTGAACATCCAACGGAGACGACAGCCATGGCAGAGATCCCCAAGATGGAAATCCCCGACGCCATGCGTCAGGCAGCCGAAAAGAACATCGAACAGGCGCGCGGGTCCTACACCCAGTTGCTCGAGATGACGCGGAAGTCGCAGGAGCAGATCACCCGTTCGTCCGAGGCAATGACGGAGGCGACGATCGATCTTCAATCGAAGATGCTGCGCTTTACTGAGGAAAACCTCGACGCCGGCTTCAAGCTGGCCACCGAGCTGGCGCGGGCACGCGACATGAAGGACTTTTTCGAAATACAAGGCCGCCATGCCCAGCGACAGATGCAGATCTACGCGTTGCAGGCCCAGGAGCTTGGCCGCCTGATGGCCGAGGCGGCGCAGAAATCGCAGCCCAAGAAATGAGCCGGGCAAGCAACTTCAGACAGTGGTTCGTTATTAACCCAGTCTGAAAACGCCGCGTTCGGCCTCGTCGAGCTGATCGACGAGGCCCATCTCCCAGGCGATGTAACCGCGCGCAGCCTCGGCGTTGCCGTCGTGCCGGTCGTGCACGAAGAATAGATAGTCGATGCAATCGGCATCGGCTGGCTGGCCGGGCGTTGCCGCCACGTTCAACCCGGCCGAGCGCCAATCCTCCGGCGTCCCATCGAGCCATTGCACGGCCCGCGCGCTCGCGCCGATCAGCTCCCCGGCGGCGAGCGCTGCCGTGTCCGCGCGGTCGGCGACCAGGACCACGCTCCGCCCCTCAACGCGCGATGCGAGCTGAGGCAGGCGCGGCCGTATCGACCATATCGAATCCTCGAAATGCGCTTTGCGGTAGTCGAACGACGCGCGCACGTCGATGATAGCAGGCCTGTGGTCCGCAGGCAGGGCTGTCACCGCTCGGGCATTGGTCCGCGCGAGCGCTACGGGCGACCACGTCGGCGCGCCGCTTCGCGCGGGGAGCGGCGAACCGGCAGCGATCCCGCCCTCCAGCACAGAAACGTCGTGTCCGAGCTGCGCGAGCCACTGCGCCATCATCGGTGCGCGAATGCCGTCGCTGTCGGCGAGCACGATCCGTGCCCGCATCACGCCGACCCATTGGTCCGTCGCCTGCACGAGTTGTCCGCCCGGCGCATGCTGGAAGCCCGGGGCCGATCCCGCCGCGAATTCCTCCGGCGTGCGCACGTCGATGAGAAACGTCGTCCGCGCCGCGTCGGCGAGCCAGCCGGCGACGGTCGCAGCATCGGTGAAGCGAACGCCGCGCGCCTCCGCGAGCCGGCGAACGTGACGGGCGCGCTGGGCCAGCGCGGGACGAACGGGTGTAGCCATGCCATGTCGGCGGTTGGCACCCCTTTCGAGTTCGAGCCCGGCGAGGAACCAGCCCTGCGTGCCGTTTTCGAGCGCCATCACGGGATTGGGCAGCCCGAGCGCGAGCAGCGTTTCCGCGCCGATAATCGAGCGTGTCCGCCCCGCGCAATTGACGATGATCTTGGTCTGGGCATCGGGAATGATCTCCTCGATGCGCAAGGCGAGTTCCCCGTTCGGACAGCAGATGCCGCCGGGAATGTTCATCTTCTGATATTCGCCAAACGGACGCCCGTCGACGATGATGAAGCGCTCGCCCGACGCCTTGAGCTGGTGTAACTCGTCCGCTGTGATGCGCGGCGTATGCCGCTGATGTTCGAGCAACTCCCCGAACGTCTTGCTGGGAACATTGACGCCGGCGAACAGCGTATAGCCGGCCTGGCTCCAGCCATCCGCACCGCCGGCGAGCACGCTGATGTTGCGATAGCCGAGCCTTTCGGCTGCAGCCGCTGCACGCTGGGCGACGCCGTCACCCGCATCGAACAGTACAATTCGCACATTGATGTTCGGCACCAGGTGTACGATTTCCGGCTCGAACCGGCTGAACGGCACCGAGGTCGAATGGAACGGATGCCCCTCTCCGTATTGCCCGTACTCGCGCACGTCGAGAAACGCCAGTTCGCGCGTGTCCGTGAGCCATGCCTTGACCGACTTCGCGTCGACGGACTTCACCATCTGCTCTCCCTTTCGATGCAGCGTGCCAGTCAGGTTCACCGGTCAGGTTCACCAGGCCGCGCTGTTCAAGCCTGAGCTTCGATGTTCCGTATCAGGCGCGCAAGCGCAAGTGCAGAGAGCTCACTATCGGTCCTGGTGGCGATCTGCAACGCGACCGGTGTACCGCAGCCGGTGTGTGCGGCAAGCGGCATGCTGAGTGCGGGATGGCCCGATACGTTGAACGGGCAGGTCTCTGCCAGCAGCGCGAACACGACGGGCACATCGACGCCGCCAAACGGAACCTGCCGCGCCCCCGAGACGGGAGGCTCCACCGCGATCGTCGGCCCGAGGATTGCGTCCACGCTTTCGAATTGCTCCGCTATGAATCGCCTCACGTCGGCCAGAACTTGGTGCGCCTTCACGATTTCACCAGGCTCGATCAAGGAAGCGTAGGCCAGAGATCGGGCCGCTGTCTTGGTGAAGCTCTCGGCATGCTTGGGCCAATGATCTCGCCAGATGTCGAGTGCTTCCCCGCACACGATCGCGCCATGGATTTCCGCCAGCGCGACCTGCTCGGGCAGTGCGATCTCGATGAGCGCTAATCCTTCGCGTGAGAGTTTCGCCAGCGTTTGCTCGACGCCGGCTCGAATCGATGCGTCGCAGGTGCTCAGACGGGCTGGATCGAAGCCGATGCGCCGGATCACCGGTCCGGGGCTGGCATCACCTGCAGCGCCGCCGATCAGGGCGAGCCAGCCTCGCTCCAGCATGTCGATGTCGCCGGCCAGCAGCCCGACATGATCGAAAGCATGGGACAGTGGTGTCACGCCGTCGACAGGAACGCGCCCGTAGGTCGGCTTGAGGCCGTATAGCCCGCAGCAAGCGGCCGGCACGCGCACCGAGCCGCCGGTGTCCGTGCCGAGCGCCAGATCGGCAAGGCCGCCGGCGATTGCCGCAGCACTGCCGCCACTCGATCCGCCGACCGTGCGACCAGGTGCGATCGGATTGGAGACGCCTGGCGTCATCATCCCGAACCCGGCGGAATCAGTCGCAACCGTGCCGACGATCGTCGCGCCTGCCTTGCGCAAGGTGGCGACGCACGCCGCGTCACGCTCGGCGACGCGGTCGGCATACAGTGGCAGTCCGGCCGTCCACTTCAGACCTTCGACCGCGATGTTGTCCTTGACCGCGAGGCGGACACCGGCGAGCGGCCCTTCCCCGACGCGAGGCGATGCTATTCGATCGACGAACGCGCCGTGAGGGTCGAGCTCAGCCATGATCGGAGATCCCCGTGGTCGAAGCCGTCAGGCGGGCCAGCATTGTGCTGGGTGCCGCCGAGCGAATTCGCGAGGCGATCCAATATCACGGACGCGCCGGCTTGCGAGGGGGCGTGCCGGAAGGAGCCAGGATCGTTTTCAGCAGGTCCATGAATTCTCGCCGCTTGCCTTCGCTTAGCGCGCCGGTCACCTGCTGCTCGGCCTCGGTCATCGTCGGTAGAAGTTTCCCGAGACAATCGATTCCGTCCTCCGTCAGGCGCAGGTTGTAGGCCCGCGCATCTATACGGTTCCGCCGACGGGTGATGAGACGCCGAGCGCACAGGCGGCGCACCATGTCGGCGAGCGTCGACCTGTCGATACCCGTTGCGTCGCATACGTCCGTTTGGCTGGGCTCCTGCAATTTTGCAATCGCATCGAGCACGACGAGTTGCCGTGAGGTCAATCCGTGCACGCCAGCCGTCCGCTCGAACTGGTAATCCGCGAACTGGCTCGCCCGGTGCAGCAAATGTATGATACTTTCCGAGATGTTGAGGGTCTTTGCTCTGGCCATGTTTCGTGGTGCTCTAGACGAGTTGATCGTGAATGCCCTTGCGGCAACGCTGATTGCGCATAGGTATGCGATCTCTGATGTGCGGTGCTTGACCGCTCGGTATCTGGATTTGACACTTTACTGACATTGCGCCTGCGGTGTTTTCGAGCGGGCGACTTGTCTGCATTTGGGGATTCGACCGATGCCACGTGCGCGAGAGCCTCAGGTAAGGGCCAGCATCATCGAGGGGTTCGACGCATTCGCGGCGCGAAACGAACTGGACTACCGAGGTCTGCTGGAGCAGTCGGGGATCAATCCAGATGAGATTTCCAATCCGGCAAATCAGATCTCCCTCAATGCGGTAGCGACTCTGCTGACGCTGGCCTCAGAGCAATCGAAAGATCCCTGTCTTGGCATTCACTGGGCCGAGGCGTTCCCTCCAGGTGCGACGGGCCTTCTGGGCTACCTCACGCTGAACGCAGGTTCTGTTCGCAAGGCAGTGGCGGCTGTTGCGCGCTATCTGTGTCTCTTGATGGGGCCAGTCGAAGCGACATTCGAGGAGGAGGGTGGCATCGGTCGGTTGACTGTGAGTTTTCCCCCTGAGTTCAGCGCGCCGCGCGTCCAGTATGTGAGCTTTGCAATGGCGCTGTTGATCATCCGCTTGCGCAGGCATGCGGGGCAAGGCTGGTTCCCGGTTCGCGCCGATCTGGAGCATCGCGCGCTTCCCTGCCGGGAAACCGTATTACGGGTGTTGGGTCCAAATGTTCGCTATGACATGCCTGCCAACGTTCTCCATATCCGCGAGCAGGTGCTCGATCGCAGCAATGCCGGCGCAGATCACAGACTGTTCGAGCTGATCCGGCAACTGGGCGAGCGTATGCTTGCCGAGCAGGCCCCCGGCGCGGACATCGTGGTCGACACGCGTAAAGCTATCATGACGCAACTCGAAAGCGGGGCCGTGCGTGTGCGCGACGTTGCCGAAACGCTCGGTATCGGCGCTTCGACACTGCAGTCGCGCCTTGGCGCGGCCGGCTTCACTTTCGAGGAAATCCTGACCGCGACCCGCCGCAGCCTGTCCGATCTTTATCTGCGCGATACGGAGCTGCCGTTGACGGAGATCGCATTCCTGCTGGGCTTTTCCGAACTCAGCGCATTCACCCGTGCGGCGCAGCGCTGGTATGGCGCACCGCCGAGCCAACGCCGCGCCGAGTTGCGGGCCTGAACTTCACTCCCGGTGCGGCTTGCCGACGAAGCCCTTGCCATGTCCGGCTGCGTGGGCGGCCCATGAGCCGGCGACACGGCCCGAGAACAGGGATGGCCCGAGCATCGTGCCTTCGAGGCCTGCACGGCCGTTGATGTGCCCGCCCGCCATGCCCGCGACCTCGCCGGCTGCGTACAGCCCCGGAATTGGCTCGTAGTGCTTGTCGACCACGCGGCACTGCTTGTCGGTCTTGACGCCGCCGAAGTTCTTTCGCGCGAGCGGGAAGATCTGGATGGCGTAGTAAGGCGCCGTGTCGAACTTCTTCGAGGCCCCGAGCGGCTTGCCGAACTCGGGATCCTTGGCGAGCTTGTCGTCGAATGCCTTGTTGTAGCGCGCGACGGTGTCGAGGAACGTCTTCTTGTCGACGCCCATCTTCTGCGCGAGTTCGTCGAGCGTGCTGGCCGTCTTGATGAACGGCGAGTTCTCGAACAGCTCCTCGATCTTGTCGCGCAGCGGCGTGTCCTCGTGCTTGTAGTAGGGATCGGAAATCTCGATCTTCGCGATCATCGGGCGGTCGACTACGGCCCAGGCATACGGCGGCTTCTGCGCCAGAATGGCTGGGCTCGCCGAGTTGCCGCCCGACAGCGCCTCGTTGTGGAACCGCTTGCCCTGCGCGTTGATGTAGATGTTGCCCGGCGCGAGGCGGAATACCAACCCACGCTTGTGGTCGGGATAGCGATAGTCGGGCGTCGCGTAGACGTAGAACCAGACATGGTCCATGTGCGTGACGATACCGCCGGCCTTGGTGATCATGCGATGCCCATCGCCGGTCGAACCGAAGCCAGAGCCTTCCAGAACGCGCTCGTTCTTCAGTTCCGGCTTATACTGCTTGACCATCTCGACGTTGGAGTTGAATCCGCCCGGCGCCACCACGACCGCCTTGGCCGTCACCTCGATCTTGTCGCCGGTCTTCGAGTTGTGCCCAACGAATCCGGTGACGCGTCCGGTCTTGTCCTGCGTCAGCGTGGTGATCTCGCTGTCGGGAATGATCTGGCCGTCCTTCTTCTGGTAGGAGGCGATCAGCGCCGTCATCAACCCGAAACCACTTTTCTCCGCGCGCTGCCAGCGCACCACCGAGTTGCCTTCCTGCGGCTTGGCGTCGACCCATACGACACCGTGCTTCTCCGCCCAGCCGAACAGGTCGTGTCGCGTCCCCTCGAGATAGAAACGCGCCCACTCCTGGTCGGCGGTCGGCCCGCCCCACTTCATCCAGTCGTCGAACGCGAGGTCCGGGCTGTCCTTGATGCCGAGCTTCTCCTGCAGGGGCGTCCCCGCCATGCAGCAACCGCCGCCCGAGATGATGGCCGCCCCGCCCGGCTCGGACCGTTTCTCGAACACGAGGGTCTTTGCGCCGGCCGCATGCGCATCGAGCGCCGCGCAGATCCCGGCAGCCCCGCCGCCGATGATCGCAACGTCGGTCGAGTACTTCTTCGTTGTGGCCATGACTGGCGCTCCCTCGCTTACCCGGCTCGCCATTCCGTGGCTGAGACCCATCGTTGTCCAACATAAGCAGACTTGGAAGCCCCCGCCAACGGGTGAGCGCACGGCGGCATGTCAGCTTTGCGTCGACAGCGGTGGGGACAAGCTCGGGCAAGACGGGGACAGCCGCGATGTTTCCAAAGCCATCGAACAGCAAGGTGCCGCCGACTGCATACGCGATCAAAGCGAGCATGACCGAGGCAAGGTGCGATGGAACGATACGAGCAACGCGGCGGCCGGCGTAGTTGGATGGTTTGGCAGAGATGGAATGGTGAATGCTGAAGCCGGAAATGGCGAGGAAGCAATACACTATAACAGCGCATTCTAGGAGGTAGCCACGCGCCGAGGCCTCGCCTCACATGAGCCGCCACGATCGCGAATGCCACCATAGTGAGCGGCCGATCGGTCGAGAATGCCGCTGTCTGTGATCCTGCCGACTATCTCCGGAGTGTCCCGCGGACTTCTACCGCGGGCCAATCAGCTTGCGCAGTCCCGGCAGCCTACCCCACCCGCCGCCACACCGACTGGCCCTTCGCCCCGCCGGCGCGGCCCGCATTGGAAAAAATCATTTCGTCGGGCGAACTCATGGCCACGACGCGCTTGCCGGCTGTGCCCGTGAACGCCGGAAACGTGCACGCCTCGAATAGCACGTTCACGGTGCTCGCTGCTTCATCCACCGTGTAGGTGCCGAACATCGCGAGCGAGCCCGCGACCACGGCTTTCGCCTGCTCTGGCGTGGCGTTGTCGCGGCTGGCGAACTTCGGCAGGTCGGAGCGCATCACGATCTGCGTGAAGCGGCCGTTGGCGTTGAACATGTAGGTGCCGAGCGGATCGGGGCCCCATGTGTCCGTACGCCCACCGCCGGCATCGATATCGACCGAGGAGCTCAGGATCCAAGTTCCAACGATGTATTCAGCGAGGGTCATGCATGCGGCTCCGGAAGTGTTCGGCTAAGGCTGCGTCGCTGCGGTCGTTGTGCGGCGGCGAACTCCGCTCGGCGCAGGTAATCAGAGACGGCGCCATGCGCCAATGGCCCAATTGTCCGCTCGCGATCGTCTGCTCCATGCGACGATGCATTCTTGATGGTAATGTCGGGCGCATCAGCCACGAGCCGGACGCAGCGCATGCACCACCCTGCCATTCTTGCTTCCCTGACGTATCACTTACTGCTGGTCGTCATGCAGGGACTGTCAGCTCCCGTGCTGGGTCAAGAGATGTCGCCGCAGTTTCAGCGCTTCAAGTTCAGCTACTTCGGACCAGGTGAACCGCGTGAAGGTCTTGACGTCACGGCCTTGATGCAATTGCAGGGCGCCGAACGTACCCGGGCGGAGGACCTGCTGCTGGGCGCGCTGCCTGAAGCACGTGTGATCACCGGGTTGGGCCAGTTGCGCTCGCAACGTGCAAAGTCCCGGCTCCGCGAGATCTTCGAAGCGGAGCGTGCCATGCGGTGGAAGCGGCCGATGTATCCGGACGGCGACTGGATGCCTTACGAGCTGGTCAGATCAGCAGGTGCATTGTGGCTGATCGGGCCTGATCAGCGGTGGCTGAGCGCGCTGACCGACATCCTGACGACGGCCAAGCACGACTATTTTCGGCTGATCGCGCTGGAGGAGATCTTCAATTGTCGGGACAAGGCTGCAGTGGCACCACTGGTCGACGCGCTCGGCGACACCGACGCACTCGTTCGCCATCACGCGGCACAAGCCCTGCTCGCGTTTCACGGGCTGCCCTATGACTCGGTTGATACGGAGGCAGCGATCTACCGTGTGATGGCCCAGCCCGGCTCGCCGCGGCATGCGGCTGGCCGGGACGACATCCTTGCCGCATTCGCCGGCAAGCCGATCGTGAAGGAGTAGGAAGACGGCCGCTGAAACTTCCTGCTGGCCGTCGGCGTCGTCCCTTCAGCCGCTCACGATTTCGACGACTGGTCCTCGCGCCACTTCTTCTTGTGCGCATATTTCGAGCCGGGCCGCGCAGCCGGTGCGTCGCCCGATCGCGGGGCGTGATCGCGCGCAGCCGAATGCGGGGGACGCGGCCCCTTGCGATGCGGACGCGCGGCAGCAGTTCTCGGCGGGGCAGCGTCGTCGCGCCGTGGCCCCTTAGGCCGCCAGCTCTTGTCGCCACCGGCACTCTTCTCGGTGCCCGCAGACCGCTCCGAGCTTGCCGGCCGCTCGGCGCGATAAGGCTTCTCGGTGGTGGATGGTCTCTCCGTGGCGGCAGGCTTCTCAGGTCGCGACGGCCGCTCAGCCCGGCCAGACTTCACATAGTCGGGCTTCACGTAGTCAGGCTTCGCATAGGTCGAAGGACGCGGCCCGCGATCCTCGTGTTTCAGGTGTGGCTTCCGCTTCGGCTCCTCGCGCGGGGCCTCGTTCGCTTCGTCTGCCGAGCCCAGCCGCGAGATGGTGCCTTCCTTCTCGGGATTGAGCCGCACGGCATGCTCGAATTGCTCCACCGCGTCCGACTTGATCTGGAACCGCGTGTCGCGATCGAAAATGCGGATCGCGCCGATCTCGGCTTTCGAAACGTCGCCCGCCTTGCAGATCAGGGGCAGCAGCCACCGCGGATCGGCATTTTTCTCCCGCCCGATGTTGAGGCGGAACCAAACCATGTCGGCGTTGTCGTCGGCTTGATGCCGCCCGCCGCCGGCGTATTCGCGCGGCTTGCGCTCGGGCCGCGTGTCGTTGCCGCGAAACGATGGGCGCTCACGCTCGCCACGGTCTCGGCCAAATGCAGGTCTGCCTTCGCGGCCCCTGTCGTCGCGCAGGCCATCGCGACGGAAGCCGCCTGTATCCGCTGCCAGATCCTGCGGAGCCGGCAGACCCGCGCTGTGCATGCGAAGCAGCGCGACTGCGATCTCCTCCGGGTTGCGTGCCTCCAGCAGAGGACGCACGAGCTCGAGCTCCTCGGGCGTGGCGGGCTCGGTGAAAATCTCGTCGGAGAGGAAGCGCTCCTGGTCGCAGGCGCGGATCTCGGCCGCTGTCGGCGCGGGCTGCCACGTGACCTTGAGGCGCGCAGCGTTGATCAACGTTTCCGCCTTGCGCCGCCGGTTGTGCGGCACGATCATCACGCAAAGACCTTTTTTGCCGGCGCGTCCTGTCCGGCCCGAACGGTGGACGAGCGTCTCGCCGTCGTTTGGCAGATCTGCGTGGATCACCAGCGCCAGATCCGGCAGGTCGAGGCCGCGCGCCGCGACGTCGGTCGCGACGAGCACGCGGGCTCTACCGTGGCGGAGAGCCTGCAGCGCCTGATTGCGCTCTGACTGTGAGAGCTCGCCGGAAAGCGCGACGGCGTTGAAACCGCGCTCCACCAGCCGCGCATGCATCCGCTTCACGGCTTCGCGCGTGGCGCAGAACACCAGCGTGGCGCGCGATTCTTGGAAGCGCAGCACGTTGACGACCGCGTTCTCGACGTCGTGCGGGGCGACCCGCAGCGCGCTGTACTCGATATCGGCGTGCTGCTCGTCGCGTCGCACGGTCTGGATGCGCGCCGCGTTGCGCTGGTAGCGCCGGGCCAGGTTCTCGATCTCGCGCGGCATCGTCGCCGAGAAGAGCAGCGTCTGTCGCTCTGGTGGCGTCAACTCGAGAATGAACTCGAGGTCGTCTCGAAAGCCGAGGTCCAGCATCTCGTCGGCTTCGTCCAGCACGATGCTCTTGAGCTGGCCAAGGTCGAGCCGCTTGCGCTCGAGATGGTCGCGTAACCGGCCGGGTGTGCCCACCACGATGTGGGCGCCTGCCGCCAGCGCGCGGGCTTCGCCGCGAACGTCCATGCCGCCGACGCAGGTGGCGACGCGTGCGCCCGTATCGGCAAACAACCAGGCGAGTTCCCGCTGCACCTGCAGGGCGAGTTCCCGCGTCGGCGCAATGATCAGCGCGAGCGGCGCACCGGCTGGTCCGAACCGCTCTTCGCCAGCAGGCAGTAGCGTGGGCGCGATGGCCATGCCGAACGCCACGGTTTTGCCGGAGCCTGTTTGTGCGGAAACGAGCAGATCCCGTCCTGCATAGTCGGCCTCGAGTACGGCGGTCTGAACGCTCGTCGCGGCGTCATATCCGCGCTTGGCCAAGGCGCGCGCAAGCGCCGGATGCGTCGAAGAAAAGGTCATGATGTGATTGGCTTTTTCGGTGTGCGCGGGGCCAGCTGCATGCCCATTTGGATGCATGTACAGTTCTGTCCCGGCGAGTAAGCTGCAGCTATGTACCTGTTTTTCATGGGTACAGCCAGTCAAACCCGACATCCGCGGCAATGCTGCAGCCACGTGATGCCGAACTTCAACGGATATGGTGAGCGCCAAGTGACCCGGGAGAGCTTTCCGAAAGCCGTTCTCGGCTGGATGGCCGGAGCCCTTGCCTGGCCTGCACCGCCCGGAATTCGGGGGCTCGCGGCGATTTACCCGGTGGATTTGATTGCATTTGAATCAATTGCAGGCTGGCCATGAAAGGGATCGGAAATCGAATTTCTGGTTCACAATTGCTTAGCCCGGCAGCCCCGCATATTCCTAATTTATCGCTATAAATTGGAGTGGAAACGATGACACCAAAGCAATACAGCGGTAATGCGCTGAGCCGGGTCATGGCGGATCCAGCCATGGCAGCCTGCGGTCTCGCAGCCGAAATTGCCGGGGTTCGCAGCATCAAGGTAACCCGCTACGGCCGTTTCCTGGGCATTTGGCGGCAGACGGTTGGCTCATTCGACTGGTATCCGGCCGGCTACAACCAGCCACAGGCCCGTCTGCCCACGGCCGACCACGTAACCCGCTACCTGCTCTCGACGTTCTCCGCTGGCAACACCCGGGCTTGACGAATGGGTGCCCGAACCGCCCCAGGTTGAGCATCCGGCCAAAGTAATTGGTAACAATTGGGTGCTGGCTGTTTTGCAGCCTCTTTTGCCCCCGGTGAAACACACAGGCGCTGCCGGGCTGTTATAGTGTAGCGCCCGTGTGTGATGTCGGATTGCCGTGCGATTACCGGTCGTCGCGCGCCTGATCCATCAGGACCTTCGACTGGCCGCCGTCGATCTCGATCTGCGTGCCGTTGACGAAATGCGCGAGCGGCGAGGCGAGATAGCACACGAGGTTGGCGACCTCCTCGACCTCGGCGATGCGCCCGAGCGGGATCGACTTGGGTGCCAGCGTATCCGCCTTCGCTTCCGAGATCTTCATATCGCGCGCCATCGCCTTGACGAGGCCGGCCCACCGCTCCGTGCGCACCGGCCCCGGGTTCACTGCGCACATCGAGATGTTGTGCTTGCCGTATTGGCCAGCGAGCGACTTGGTAAGGTTCTGGCCAGCCGCATTGGCAGCACCCGGCGCGATCTCCCAATAGCTGTCCTTTACGCCGTCGTTGCCGATCAGGTTCACGACTCGGCCCCCGCCCTGCGCCACCATGATCGGCAGCGCGTGCTTCAGGCAGCGGACGTAGCCCATGAACTTGAGCTGTAACGCCTGCATCCACGCTTCCTCCGACAGGAACTCGATCACGCCGCCCGGCGCCGAGCCCGCATTGTTGACGAGGATGTCGATCCGCCCGAGCGCTTCGTGCGACTTCTTGATGAAGTTCTCCGCGTCCTTCGCGCTGGTCAGGTCAGCCGGGATCGCGATGATCTTGCGGTTCGTGGCACGCGCGATCTCTGCCGCGGTCGCTTCCAGCGGTTCCTTGCGGCGGGCGCAGATGGCGACGTCGCAGCCCTGTTCGGCGAGCGCTTTCGCAATGCCCTTTCCGATGCCTTCGCTGCCGCCGGTTACGACGGCCTTCTTGCCGTCGAGCTTGAGATCGAGTGCCATGGGGTCTCTCCTGGGGTGCCGATCGCCGAACGTAAGCGGCGACGCCAACCCTGGTCAACGACCTGAGCCCTGCAATCGTGGCACGCCTAGCGGCATTGACAGCGATGGCAGCCTGCAAGCTCGATTCCCGCAAGCCCATTGCGGGGATGCAAGCTAGGCCGCTGTGGCAGTTCGGCAGCGTGCAGAGCAAATTCAACAAGTTGACATGAAATAGGAGCGAGCAAGTTGAATTACACAACTTAAAGTATATAACACTGCGTGCCTTGCTCGCTTACCAAGGAAAGCATGAGGCTATAGTAACGACGGGTCAAATGCAGTTGGGCGGGGGCCCGTGCGTTGCCGTTCCATCGATCCGGCCGAAGTGTCAGAGGTCGGTGGGCGCGCTGCGAGTTGAGCCTCTTCGCGTGCAGAACGGAGTCTGCTGGGTGTTCGCGCGTCGAGGCAGCAAACCGGGGGAACCCGGCGGCGGGAGGCAACGCTGCCTCGCGCTGGCGCTCGCCTGGGCGGCTTCGGTGTTTGTGTCCGCCTGCGCGGCGATGAGACCCCCGAACAACCTGAATAATCAGCTCTATGCCCCCGAGGCTACGATTGATGCGCGGTCACGCAACAGCTCGCGAGCAGACGACCCATCCTGCCCGGCCGCTGGCCTTCAGCGTTCGTTGATGCCCGCGAAGATCACCGTCGCCGGCAGCAGGCCGAAGCGGAAACCGCCGATGCGCTTCTCGACCGGCGACCGGATCAATATTCTGGTGTTCGGCTCCCAGGAATTTTCAGGCGACTACGTGATCGGTGCTGACGGCACGATCACGGTTCCTTACTCCGGCACCGTCCTCGCCGAGGGAACCACGAGCGATGAGCTGACGAGGTTGATCCAGCAGGCCTATTTGCGCTCGGGCGTGTTTTCAGCGGAAGGCGCAAGGATAGCGATCCGTCCGGTCCAGTTCGCCCCGGTCAATGTAACCGTTTCGGGAGCTGTCTTCATGCCGGGCCGCCATGTCATCGGCGGCATCAAGGACTCCGACAAGCTGGACCGCGTCCTGAACCGATACGGCGACAACCCGCTGGAGCGTTTCGTGCCGGCGGCCCTGCGCGCTGCGGGCGGGGTGCGTCCCGATGCCGACATTTCCGCTATCCGTCTCATTCGTAACGGCAAAGAGACGCGGCTCGATTGGCGCGGTGCGATCACCGGTACACCGGTCGATGATCTGGCATTGGTCGAGGGCGACCATATCCAAGTCGAGGACAGCGGTTGCTTCCAGTCGGCGCTCGTCCGACCTTCGCAGATCACGACGCCCGGTATCCGGGTCGTCTATTCAAACCTGTCGGCTCCAGCGTACAGCAACGCCGGCACGATCCAGAGCCATCTGTTCGCCGGCAGCGTTCCCTACGGCACGCGCCTGCTGCAGGGCGCCGTGCAGGCCAACTGCGTCGGCGGCTCACTGGCAACCAACGCGCGCCGTCACATCATCCTGATCAGCCGCAATCCTCGTACCCAGGAGACGGAGGTCATTCAGCGCCCGGTCGAGGATCTCGTGCGCAGCGCCGACCGCGACACGATCAACCCCTTTCTGATGCCCGACGATGCCATCGCCTGCTATGACAGCGACGTCAGCGAGTTCAAGGAGGTCATGGGCATGCTGCAGGCGGCGTTGGCACCGGTCAGCACCGCTACGAGCATCATCAAGGGCTTGCAGTGATACTATAACGGCTTGGGCCAATTCCCCAGGCTGACCGCATTTCGGCGGCTCGAAGGTTCAGCAACAAACACGCTCTGAACCACGCTTTACACTTTTCGACGAAGCGTGTTAGCCAATCGATATCGGTAGAAGCGGTCAGCCGGCGATCGATGCGTTTCGCATCGGGTGCGGCAGGAGATTGCCGGTCGCGCGACGCAAAGCTGCATCGGCGCTCGGGAAACCGCAGGCCTGATCCTCCGCCTCCTCGAGTTGCCACGCCGCCTTCCGTCGCCCTGGCCGGCGCGATGCGTCGTCAATTCAGCCAGCCGAGAACTCAGGCAGGAGAGGCCACATGATCTTCGATATGAGCTGCTATCCGACCGAGGTCGTCGACTACGCCTGGCAGCACGACGGAGACCCTTTCACCGGCGAGCGCCTGCTCGAAATGATGGATGGCCCCTATTGGGTCAACGGCAAGCCGCGCCGCGTCGACAAGGCATTCATCCAGCCCCCGCAGGGTAACACCGTCCACACCTGGCTCGACGGCGACATCCATGGCCGCGAAGCGATCGACCACTACACACGCTACACGCTGGAATTGACGAAGAAGTATCCCGATCGCTTCTATGGCTGCTTCGTCTACAACCCGCGCTGGGGCGTCGAGAACGGCGTCCAGGCGATCGAGGATTACGCGAAGAAGCACAATTTCAAGATGGTGCAGTTCCAGGCGAACATGCACGCCTATCGTCCCGATCGCGCGAAAGACTGGATCCGCCCAGCGCTGAAGAAGTGCGAAGAGCTCGGGCTGCTCGTGAAGCTGCATACGGGCGACGGTCCCTACTCGATCCCGAACGAGTGGACGCCGATCATCTATGAGTTTCCGAAGATCAACTTCATCATGGCGCATTTCGGTGTGCAGACCGGCGGCGTCTACTGCTTCGAGCCCTTCCAGCTCGCGATGGACAACGCGAACGTGTTCTGTGAGTCGGGCTGGTGTCTTCAGAGCCGCATCGTCGAGTTCGCCAAGGATCTGCCCAAGCACAAGATCATGTTCGGCACGGACACACCGCCCAACGAACCTGGCATGTGGATCCGCTTGCTGGAGGTGCTCTGCCACGAGCCGCCGCAGGGCATGAACCTCGACGAAGATACGCTCGAGGACTACCTCGGCAACAACCTCTGCCGGATGATCGGCATCGATCCGACACCGCCGCCAAAGGACGTCAAGGAAGCCGAGGCGCGGCTGAAGGATACTTATGCCGGCGTCCGTAGGGCGGGTTAGCGCAGCGTAACCCGCCGTCTCCCAGGACATTCGATGAAACGGCGGATTACGCGCATGGCGCTAGTCCGCCCTACGACGAAGAGACCACCACCATGATCATCGACACTCATCTTCATCCCACGAACCTCGTCGACGAGGCCTGGCGCCACACCGGCACGCCGTTCAACGGCGAGCGCATGCTGAAGATGATGGACGGCCCCTACTGGATCAACGGCAAGCCGCGCCGGGTCGACATGGGCTTCATCCAGCCCCCTCCCGGCAACACCGTCTACCGTGAAGGCGGACGCTTCGGGCGCGAAGGCATCCGCGACTACATGAAGTATATCGCCGACCTTTGCGAGAAATACCCCGACCGCTTCATCGGCAACTTCGCCTACAACCCGCGCTTCGGGCCCGAGAACGGCGCGGCGGAACTCGAGTTCCACCACAAGGAGTACGGCTTCAAGATGGTGAAGCTGCACGCCAACATGCACAACTACCGGCCCGACCGCGCGCTGGACTGGCTCCGCCCCGCGATGAAGGTGTGCGCCAAGTACGACATCGTCGTGCTGATCCACACCGGCGACGGCCCCTACACCATCCCGACGCAGTTCTATCCGATCATCCGCGAGTTCCCGATGGTGAAGTTCATCATCGGCCACTTCGGCATCCAGACCGGCGGCAATTACTCGTTCGAGGCGTTCTGGATGGCGATGGATACGCCCAACGTCGTCTGCGAGAGCGGCTGGTGCTTCCAGGCGCGTATCGTCGAATTCGCCAAGCAGTTGCCCAAGCACAAGATCGTGTTCGGCACCGACAGTCCGCCAAACGAGCCGGGCATGTGGCTGCGCGAACTCGAGGTGCTGTGCAAACCGCCGCCGCACGGCCTCAACCTCGATGAGGATACGCTCGAGGACTACATGGGCAACAACATCGCCCGCATGGTCGGCCTCAAGACCACACCGCCGCCGAAGGACCTGAAGGACGCCGAAGCGCGCCTGAAGGATACCTACGCCGGCGTGAAGTGACCTAGCGACGAACTTCCCCTCTCCCCGCGCGCGGGGAGAGGGTCAGGGTGAGGGGCGGCGTCCGGCACAGCGTCGGCGCAAACTGCCGCCCCTCTCCCCGACCCTCTCCCCATCATGAAGGATGATGGGGAGAGGGAGATCCACAGATGTCGGCCCACCCCCAAGACATTCGGACGTTACTGCGCGACTACCGCGCCTCGAACCCCGACGATATCATCACGTTCGCGGAAGAAATCTCCACCGAGCAGGACACGACGGCTGTCATCTGGGAACTTGCCGCACAGGGCCGGCACCCCCTGCTGGTGTTCGAGAAGGTCGCAGGGCTCGCGTTGCCCATTCCCGTCGTCACCAACATCTTCGGATCGCGCGAGCGCATCGCGCGCATGATCGGCGCAACCACCGGGACGCTGCACGCCGCCTACCAGCAGTGTAGCCACGCGGCGATCGAACCGCGCGAAGTGAAAGGCGGCCCCATCACCGAGATCGTAGAGCAAGGGACCATCGACCTCGCGAAGCTGCCGATGCTTCGTCACTTCTCCACCGACCGTGGGCCTTACATCACCAACGGCGCCGTGATCGCTGAAGGCCCAGAAGGCAAAGGCGGCAACGTCAGCTATCACCGCGCCATGATCCGCTCGAAGAACGAGCTGGCGACCAGCCTGCATTCGCGCGGCCACCTCTGGCGGCTGCTCAACATGGCGAAAGCCAAGGGCAAGCCGATGGCGGTCGCCATGGTGATCGGCGCGCATCCCCTGTTCATGCTCGCCGCCTCCGCGCGCCTCGGTTTCCTCGAGGACGAGCGCGGCGTCGCCGGGGGCCTGATGGGCAAGCCGCTCGAAGTCGTCCGCACGCCGAAGTACGGCATCCGCGTGCCTGCCTATGCCGAGTTCGTGCTCGAAGGCACCATCGATCCGGAGGCGCAATCGGACGAAGGCCCATTCGGCGAATTCACGGGCTACTCGTCCAACCGCTCGACCAACAACGTGATGCGTGTCGAGACGATCATGCGGCGCAAATCACCGATCCTCATCGATGTCGCAGGCGGCAATTCGGCCGAGCATCTGAATCTCGGCCGCGTTCCGCGCGAAGCAGAGATGGTCGAAAAGCTGCGCGACCGCTTTCCGTCCGTTACGGCCGCTCACTATCCCAGCTCCGGCACGCATTTCCATGCCTACGTCGCCGTCAAGCAGATGCGCCCCGGCGAAGCGCGCCAGATCATGGTCGGGCTGTTGGGCTGGGACCCCTATCTGAAAACCGTGATTGCGGTGGACGAGGACGTCGACGTCACCCGCGACGATCAAGTGCTGTGGGCGCTCGCGACGCATTTCCAGCCGCATCGCGACATCGTCGTCATCGACGGCCTGCCCGGCAATGCGCTCGATCCCAGCGCGAGCGGCATCGGCACGACCTCGCGCATGGGATTGGACGCCACACGTGGCCCGGGCTTCGAAGGCGTTCGCGCAACGGTCTCTAGCGAGGCCATGGCGCGCGCCCGCGCGCTCCTCTCGCGTGCCGCAAAGTGAACCCCGCACTGCTTCGTTTCGGTATCATCCTCGTCGCGGGCTTTCTCGGCGCCGCCGCTACCGGCATGCTCGTGCCACATGCGCGCTGGCTGACCGAGAGCTATGGTATCTCGCTCGGTCTCGCCGGCTTTGCGATATCGGCCGTGATGCTGCCGGGCGCGGTGCTGAGCGCACCGCTCGGAGTGATGACGGACAAGCTCGGCGCGCGCGCGGTGGCGCTGTCCGGCTTGGTGCTGGGCGGCCTTGCGTCGATGGCGCTGGGTCTTGCGTCGTCGAGCTTTCCGTTGCTGATCGCCTTTCGCCTGGTCGAGGGCGTCGGTTATTGCCTGCTTGCTGTCGGTGCGACCGTACTCGTCGTCGACACGTCGAGTGAACGCTATCGAACGCTCGCGCTCAGCGTCTGGTCCAGCTTTGCGCCGATAGGCTTTGCACTGGGCCAGTGGGCGGCGGCATCGGCGTCCGGACCTGATCGACTGACCGGCATCGGCATCTGGCACGGCGCGCTGATGTTGCTGGTCGCGATTGTAGCCAGGCTCGCCCTGCCCGCGCCCGCCCCGCGAGATGCAACCGCCAAGCGTCCTTCATTCCTCGACGGCATCGGCCATCCTCCGGCTCTGTTTGCATCGCTCGCATTCGGCTGCGTGACGGGCATCTTGCTCGCCGCCGTCGCCGTGACGCCACTCGTCCTCGCGCGGCTGCACGACATGAGCGTGGCGGACGCCTCTCGCCTCACCGCACTCGCAGCGTTGCCGGGGATCGCCGGTCGCTTCGGCGCGGGATGGCTGCTCGGCTGGAAGCTGACACCGGCTGCGGTTCTGCTATCGGCGGGCATCAGTGGCGCGCTCGCGATTGCGCTCGTTCTGGTGGCGGAGCTTGCCTTGTGGCCGACGCTCGTTCTGTTCACGATGTTTCAGATACTGATGGGGCTCATCCCCGGCGTCCTCTCCGCAATGATCCCACATGTCGCCCCTGGGCGCGATCGCATCGGCGCGGTATCCGGCCTCGTCAACCAGATGGTGACGCTGGGCAATCTCCTCGGCCCGCCGCTGGTGCTCTCGATCTATGCCCGCGCCGACGCGCTTGGTGCGGCATTCATGCTTGCCGCGTGGACAGTGCTCTGCGTCGCGCTCGTCGCGCACCTCGCCGTGTTCCGAAAACCACTCGGGTCGGGTTAGCTCTGCTATGCCCGAGCGTTAATTCGATGTTGCCATGACGGGCCCTGCAATCGTCGGGCTATGCTAGGCACCCGTCGAGCGCACGCCCGAGCACGGCACGATCAAGATTGCGCCCGATGAACACGATCTTTGAGCCCATCACTGCATCGCCCCACGGAATGTCGCTGCGGAAATCGAGCAGCGTATGCACGGCTTGCAGCACCCACCGATTCCCATCGCCGGCCACGGCGATGATGCCCTTCAACCGGAACAGGTCCTCGCCCTTTTCTTGCGTGATCGTGTCGAGCCACGCTGCCAGCTTGGCGCGATCGAACGGCGCCGAATACACGAACGCCTCCGACGCGAGCGAGGGATCGTGCCGGTGCGCGTGGTCGTCCTCGAAGAAGTCCGGCCTGTTCGCGATCGAAGGAGGACTGAACCCGCCGATCCCCAGGATCTTGTCGAGCGCGACCTTCGCCTGCTGCGAGTGCACGATCGGCGCGGTCTCGTTCACACGGCGCACGCGCGCCTCGGCCGCGGCCAACTCCGCCGCGCCCACGAGATCCGTCTTGTTCAACACGATACGGTCGGCGGCCATGATCTGGTCGGCGGCCTGGTTGTCGGTCGCGTTCAGCCGCTCGTCGGCGAGATGGCCGACGATGTGCTTGGCGTCGACCATCGTCACGATGGCGTCGAGATTGACGCGCTTTGCGGCTTCCTCGTCGACGAAGAAGGCGGCGGCGACCGGCGCGGGATCGGCAAGCCCGCTCGTCTCGACGATGATGTGGTCCAGCGGCTGCCCGCTGGCGAGCAGCTTCGCCACGATCTTGATCACGTCCTGGCGCACGTCCGCGACGCAGCACATGCAGCCGTTCGTCATCTGGAAGATCTCCTCCTCGGTCTTGAGGATGAGATCGCTGTCGATGTCGACCTCGCCGAACTCGTTCATGATCACGGCGACCTTGTGCCCATGCCGCTCCGTCAGGATGTGGTTGAGCAGCGTCGTCTTCCCCGAACCGAGGAAGCCGGTGAGGATCGTGACGGGAACGAGAGGGGGACTGTTCATGGCGTGACTATTGGCCGTTTTTCACGAGCCGGGTCAAGGTTCGGATGCACCCGTCGAATGTGCCGGCCCGATCGTCTCTCACTCCGGCTCCATGCCCTGGGCCTTGATCACGGTCGATGCCGCGGGGCTTCGTAGAAAGTTGATCAATTGCTTCGCGACATCGGGCGCTGAAGAGGCGGCAACGACACCGCCGCTCCACCTTACGTAGTATTGGATTTCATCCGGGAGAAGACCGGCGAGTTCGACGCCGCGCGTTGTCATGATCTGCGTGGCAACGACCATCCCGATCTCGATCTCGCCTTTGGCCACGAGTTCCGACACGATATCGGTCTCGGGGCGAACGATCTTGGTCTTGATCGCATCCGAAATCCCCAACCGCTCGAACAGGCCGTGAAGGTAGGCGCCGCTGGTGCCCGCCTGCTTCAAGTATCCGATCGATTTCGCGTCGAGTAGTGCCTGCTTGAATGCATCGACAGAACTGATGTCTGGTTTCCTGGCGCCGGCTCGAACCTCGAGGCCGATGCCCGAACGAGCGATTGGCGTCCGCGTCTCGGCAATGACCTTCGTCGCCTTTATCAGACGGTCGATCTGGACCGGCGGGCCGACGAACACATCGAACGCCTCGCCGGCGATGATCCGGTCGGCGAGCGTTGCCGCGATATCCGTGGTAACGCTGAGTTTGTATCCGGAAGCCTTTTCAAACTGGGGCCCGATCTCCTGAAGCACCATCCACATGGATCGGGGAGTAGCGATCTTCAACTCGGCCCCGTTCGCACTGCACGTGATCGCAATGCAGGTCAATGTGGCGACGCTCAGACGCGCCATCCTGACCAATGTCGAACGGGAGGGGTTCTTTTGGGCTGTCATGGCGTATTCCCTGGTGGAACATGAACGCCGATGTTGCTGCACGCGAGTCCATCGCCATACGTTGGGCTTATGTCGGATCGATGGCCGCACCGAACGTCCTACGCTTTGGTACTCGTATGATATCGCGGCGCCCTACACGTGCCGTCGACGCGCCAACCCCTCCAGAACCTGCTCCGGCGTGATCGGGTAGTGCCGGAAACGCACGCCGGTCGCGTCGTAGATGGCGTTGGCGATGGCCGGGCCGATGGCGATGATCGGGTCTTCGCCGACGCCTTTGGCGCCCCATGGGCCGCCCGGATCGGGCGCCGTTTCAAGGATGATCGTCTTGATGTCGGGCATGTCCATCGACAACGGCATCTTGTAGTCGACGAAGTTGGCGTTGAGCGAGCGCCCGGTTTTCGGGTCGATCTCGTGGTTCTCGGTCAGCGTGTGCCCGATGCCCTGCTGGATGCCGCCCTCGATCTGTCCCGCCGCCGCGATGGGGTGAATGACCTTTCCGATCTCGTGCACGGGAACGACCTGGAGCACATCGATCTGGCCGGTGCCCGTGTCGACCTCGACCTCGACGAAATGCGCGCCGAACGAGTAGGACTTCGTCGGCATGTAGGTGCCCGAGCCGAACAGATGCGCTGCGGGAATGCCGAGCTTCGGCGCGACGCAATCCCTGACGGAGATGCCACGCCCCGGCACACCGCGCACCCCGATGAAACCACCCTCGACTTCGAGATCACCAGCAGACACCTCGAGTTGATCGGCTGCCCGTGCGAGCAGCTTCTGCTTGATCTCGGCCGCAGCCATCTTCGCGGCGGTTCCGACCATGTAGGTCGTGTGGCTCGCGAACGCACCGATGTCCCATGGCACGATATCGGTGTCGCCATGCACGACAGATACGGCCTCGAACTCGAGGCCCAGCTCTTCGGCGACGATCTGACAAAGCGCAGTGTGCGCCCCTGTGCCGAGTCCCGCCGCGCCCGTGAGAAGCGTCGCACTCCCGTCCTCGTTGAGATTCACGAGCGCATTGCCCTGCTCCTTGATGCCGGGATAGGCGCTCGATCCGTGCATTTCGCAGCCGATGCCCCAGCCTCGAACTTTCTTGCTCGTAGGGTGCGGTAGCGCGTCGGCGCGTACCGCACCGTCGGCCGGCGACACGGTGCGGTACGCTGCGCTACCGCACCCTACGGGCCTTTCCTTCCACCCGACGGCCTTCATGCCTTCGCGGATGCAGTCCTCGAGCCCATGCCCGACGATCGCATGTCCCGATGGTGCGATGTCGCCCTCTCGAACCGCAGTCTTCAGTTTCAGCTCCGCCGGGTCCATGCCGAGCTTTTCTGCCGCCTCGTCGATCTGGATGTCGAGCGCGTAGTACGTCTGCACCACGCCGTAGCCGCGAAAAGCCCCCGCGATGGGCGTATTCGTGTAGACGCACTTGCCTTCCAGATGCACGTTCTCACAGCGGAACAGCGAAGTCAGCGCCGAAGCGCCCACGGCCGTTACACCCGGTGCGTGGCTGCCATACGCGCCACTGTCGAATACCACTTTGGCAGCGCGAGCCGTGATCGTGCCATCGCGCTTGAAGCCCTGCTTGAGCCAAATCGTGCCGGGATGGCGCGAGCGTCCGCCGAGGAAGCATTCCTTGCGGCTGTATTCCATCCGCACCGGCCGCCGCGTCTGCCGCGACAGCAGCGCACACAGGAATTCGTGCTGGAACAGGTCTTGCTTGGCGCCGAACCCGCCGCCCATGTGGTCGCACAGAACGCGGACTTTACCGAGCGGAAGCCCCAGCACTTCCGCAAGCGTGCCGCGCACCATGAACGCACTCTGCGTCGAGGTCCACAACGTGAGCTTGTCGCTACCGTCCCATTGCGCGACGCAGACATTGGGCTCCATGTAGGCGGGCTGCGGCCGTCCTACGGCGTAGTTTCCCTCTATGATGATGTCGGCCTCGGCAAAGCCCTTCTCCACGTCGCCACGCTTGAACAGCATATCGGGTACGACGCGGTTTCCCTCCAGGCCGTTGTCGTGGATGACGGGCGCGCCCGCCGCCATCGCATCGTCGAGTGTGATCGCAGCCGGGAGCGCCTCGTACTCGACTTCGATCAGCCGGATTGCCTCGTCCGCGATGTCTTCCGTCGTAGCCGCGACGGCGGCAACAGCCTCGCCCCAATAGCGGACCTTCGTGTCGAGGATGTACTGGTCCTTCGTGACGGACGCCGAGCGCGGATGCGGGCTGCCGTAATGCAGCACATGCGGTACGTCTTTGTGGGTCAGCACCGCCTTAACGCCGGCAAGCGCCAGTGCCTTCGATGTATCGATGCGTTTGATGTTGGCGTGCGCGATTTCGCAGCGCTTCAGCTTGCCGTGCAGCATGCCTGGCAGAGTGAGATCGCCAGCATACCGCGCCGCACCCGTCACCTTTTCCAGCATGTCGGAGCGCTTGACGCTCTTTCCGATCACGTTGAACTTCTGCCGCTCGCTCATGACTTGCCTCCACCCTTGGCTTCTTGGCGCAATTGCACAGCGGCATCTCTGATCGCGTCGATGATTTTGGTGTAGCCCGTGCAGCGGCAGATATTGCCGGCGATGCCAAAGCGGATTTCGTCGTCGGTCGGGTTTGGGTTCTCGTCGAGCAGCGCCTTGGCCATCATCAGGATGCCCGGCGTGCAGAAACCGCACTGCGCGCCGCCTAGCATCATGAAGCTCTCCTGCAAGGGATGTAGCGATCCGGGTGCACTCTGCAGGCCCTCGATCGTCGTGACGTTGCAACCATCGGTTTCGGCCGCCAGAACGAGGCAGGCGCAAACTGGCGCGCCATCGAGGATGACCGTGCACGCGCCGCAATCGCCGACGTCGCACCCCTTCTTCGTTCCCGTGAGGCCGGCTGCATTCCGTAGCGCGTCGAGCAGCGAGTGGAACGTCTCCACCGCCAGCTCTCGCGCTTCCCCGTTGATCGTCGTCGTGATGTTCCGTTTCATCGAGCAGCCTCCATCGCCGCTGTGATTGCCCGCTGCACCAGTTCCTCGACCATGCGCCGCCGGTAGTCCGCGCTGCCGCGGATGTTGCTTATCGGGCTCGTCTCCGTTGCAGCGATGGCTCCGCACTGTGCTATCAGCTCAATATCTGGCTTCTTGCCTGCCAGAACGGCCTCTGCCTTTCGTGCGCGGATCGGTGTCGGTGCCACGGCTCCGAGCGCGATACGGATCGATGAGCAGGTGTCGCCCGTCATCGTCATCGTGACTGCGACGCCGACAGTCGCCAACTCCATCGCCTTGCGCCGCCCGTGCTTGACGTAGCACTTGCCCGTGCCCGGCAGAGGTTTTGGAACCGAGAACCCCGTGACGATCTCATCGCCATTGAGAACGGTCTTGCCGGCACCCGTGAAGAAATCTTCGAGTGTCACGTGTCGTTCGCCGGCCGGTCCCATGATCGCCACCACCGCACCGTCCGCGATCAGCGGCGGAAGCGTGTCGGCAGAAGGCGAAGCACGGCAGACATTTCCTGCCACCGTCGCGCGATTTCGCACCTGGATCGAGCCGAGCTCGCGCAAGGCTTGCCAAAGCCCGTGATAGAAATCCTTCACTGCCGGAGACGTCTCCAACTCCCGCGCCGTCACGAGGGCGCCGAACCGCAAGCCCTCGCTCGACGAAACCACCAGATCCCGCATCCCCGGTAGGTGCTTCGCATCGATCAAAACGTCTGGTGCACGAATTCCTTCCTTGATCTCGACGAGAAGATCCGTGCCGCCTGCCAGGAGGCATGCACGCGAGCCGTGTCGGGCAAGCAGCGCGATGGCTTCGTCGGTCGTCTTGGGTTGCAACAGATCGAAGGGGCGCATGGGCGTGGTCCCGGTTCTTGAACAATGACACCACTTCATACGGGCTCGGCCCGCGCCTTCAAGAGGTCAATTCTCGGGGTCTTGAACCTTGAGCAAGGTCGAACGGCCTTCCATGGTGTCCGCAAACGGGGCAATTTCTCGAAAACGCCGGGAATTCATGCACATTGCCGTTCGAACGCGCATCAAATTTGCTTCAGCGTGAGGATTTGCGCCGTTAAGATGCCGCCCGGATACGCCCGGTGCGGCCAACTGCTTCGAGAAGGGGATGTGAGATGCCTATCGTGGTTCCAGCAACGATCAAGAAGTTTGGTGCAGCCGTCGGTTTGGCACTCGCCTTCGTGCCGGCTGCACATGCGCAGGACAAAGTGACGTTCCTCACGAGCTGGTACGCACAGGCCGAGCACGGCGGGTTCTATCAGGCGCTGGCCACCGGCCTTTACAAAAACGCCAATCTCGATGTGACGATCAAGATGGGCGGTCCGCAGGTCAATGGGATGCAGATCCTCGGCGCCGAGCAGGCCGACTTCTTGATGAGCTACGATTTCTCGGTGCTGAAAGCCATTGAGCAGGGCGTGGCAGCAGTGACCGTCGGCACCTCGTTCCAGTTCGATCTCCAGGGTCTGATGACCCACGACGACGTCCCGGATCTGAAATCGTTGAAGGGCAAGACGATCCTTGTGGCCACCGCGGGGCGCTCCAACTGGTGGCCGTGGATGCAGGCGAAGTTCGGCACCACCGACGAGCAGACCAAGGCTTATACCTTCAACCTGCAGCCTTTCATCGCGGCTCTGTTCCGTTCCAATGTAGCGCTATCCTCTAAGCCAAGGCGCCAGCCAGACAGGATCGCGGCGTGAGCTCGTGTCCGTCGCGCTCGATCATGCGGCGCCAGCCGAGGTAGCTCGGCAGATATT
>CANJPN010000002.1 GCA_947475855.1 Bradyrhizobiaceae bacterium | reverse complement strand
CGTTATAGACCGCGCCGGCCGCTCGGGCTGCCTGCGGCTCGTTCGCAGACACCGGTGGTCTAAGGTCGGGCGGAGCGTAGCGCAGCCTGGTAGCGCACTTGCTTCGGGAGCAAGGGGTCGGGAGTTCGAATCTCCCCGCTCCGACCAATTCAATCAACAACTTACCGGCTCGCCAGAAACCGCACGCTCCAGAAACGCCCCAGAATGGAGGGGGGTTGCGGGCGAGAGGTTGCGTGCTTCGCACTTGCAGTCGACGTCCGCAGCCCGGCCGAGGGCCAAAATCACGCATTCGTGACGATTCAGCGCGTTGCCTTCTCGCGCCTCTGTATGGAGGTGCGCCATGGCTGACGGCGGGGGTGACGCGAAGGGTGAGCGAGCGCGAGCAAAGCAGCGCGGCGCTAAGAACACCGGACTGGCCTTTGCCAAGATCCCGAATGAGGTGATCCTCGAAGGGGGCCTTTCGCCTGCAGCGTTGAGGCTGCTGGCCTACCGGCTGACAAAAGTCGGCGACTTCGTACTGCATCGCACAGACGTCGAGAAGCAGATCGGGATGAACAAGGGGACCTTCTACAAGGCGGTTGCCCAACTAGGCGCCAAGGGGCTGATCGAGCGCAATCAACACCGCGGCGCGCACCCGCACAAACGTGTGTCGGAGAAACTCCACGTGCGCGTGCTGCGACCCGACTCCAGCGGCTACGCCTCCATCTGGTTGAAGCTGATCCGGATCCTGGAACCTGCTGCGCTGGCGGTGTACCTACTGTTGCTGGCTCACTGGCCGAAGAGGCAGCTGTACGCCAGAGAAGTACGTGAGCACTTCGGCTGGAGCGACACGACCGTCCAAAAGTGGATGACCTACCTCATCTACCATGGGTTGATCGGTGAGTTCCCCCGTCGGAAGAACGGCGACTTCGCCGGAAGCGTTTACGCGCCCGCCGTACTGTCTGCTGATGAAATCGGAAGTTGGTGCCTGCGTGATGGCAAGGCGTCGAGGCCAGCAGAGAGAAGAATAGCGGACAGAAAAAATCCGGAAGCGGTATCGGGGCCAAGATTGGCGGACGCGAGTTTGACGGAACCACATTCTGCGGACGCTTACTTAGGACCGTCCTTACTTACTAAGAACTTCCTTCCTACTCCGAACAGTCACTCGGCGCTTAGCGCCGAGGGCGGCGGCGCAGGGGGAGAAGACGGTCGCGACGCGACGAGTGGCGTCACAACTTGGCTCGATGAACTGAAAGTGCTGGCGCCTAAGCGCTTTGAGCTGTGGTCGTCACCTCTGCAGGACGATGAAGGTCTCGAAGCTTGCCGAGACTTACTGGACGACTCGGTTCTCCGGATCGAGCTGTGGAGGGTAACCGACGCCCGTATTGGGGGCGCGTTGCTCTCCAGTGTCGGCCTCGATGACTACCGACGCATTGTCGTCGCTTCCGCGATCATCGCTGCCGTCGACTCTCTGACGGCGCACAACTACTTGTTGTCGTTGATCCAAGACCGCATCGGTTCGGATCGGCGGAAGTCACTGAACAGCTGGCGCTGGACGCTCAAGACGCTGCTCGATCGTGTCCGACAGCCCGGCGACATCGATGAGTGCAGCGATGATGAAAGCGGCATCCCGTTTTGACGCTGGGAATGTAAGGTCCGCGCGGCCGCCGGACCTTACATGGCTCTAGTCGGGGGCGTGCAGCCCGCTTTACCGAACGGAGTGGACCCTGCCGGCTGTCCAGCGCGACACCTCGCATGCTCAGTGATCTGCTGACCGTTGATCTGGCGTCAAGCGCCTGGACCGAAACGGTTGGGGCAATCGAGCGGCATCGCCAGACACGAGACCACGGCGACACTACGAAGAGCTGTCATGACGCCAGACCGTAAGCCGCTGACGAGTCGAGGAAAACGTCTACGCTCGGACTTGGTGGTCGAAGGCGTTGATCTTGTCTGACGTTCTCATGCCTCCACTGGCCGCCACAGCCGCGTACAGGCCGACCAGTTCTCCATATCCCTCAAGTGCCCGTTCGGCTGTCCTTGCTCATCCTGGGGCGTTCTGTGGGTATTCTGGCCCTCCTCCTCGCTCCGCAGCGAGCGAGAGTCGCGAAATCAGGCGGACCTAGGCTACAAGAGGTCGGCGGACGGAACGAGCGGGGGCACCACCGAGGGGATGGCCTACGAAGCCGATACATGCCGGAGGTTGATCACGCCGAAGCTGCTTGCCGCAGGTTGGGACACGGACCCGCATGTGCTCAGTGAACAGCGGCCCGTCACAGACGGTCGGATCATCCCTGTCGGCGTTCGCTACAAGCGCAAGGCGCCAAAGAAGCCAGACTACCTGCTGAGCTACCGCCGCGACACGACGCTCGCCGTGGTCGAGGCCAAGGCAAGCGACCGGCCGGCTGCGGACGGGTTGCAGCAGGCGAAGCACTACGCCGAGATGCTCGACCTGAAGTTCGCCTACGCGACCAACGGGCATGAGATCATCGAGCGACTACACGACCGGCATCGAGGCAACGATCACCGACTTCCCAGCACCGGACGTACTCTGGCAGCGGTACTGCTTCGCGGCCGGCATCAAGACGCCCGAGATCGAGGAGCGCGTGCTCACGCCGTCGCGCTGGAACCGAAAGGGCGAACATCGGCGGCCGAAGATTCTGTTCCTGGCTGACCGCAACTTCCTCGTTGACGTTCCCAGAGTTCATCTCGGATGAGACGGAGATCGAGGTCGATACGTCGTCTTGGTTCGAGTATCCGCATCGGCGAGGCGCACTGTATCCCTGGTGTCCGCGATAACGCCGCGCGCTTCAAGACGGCTTTCATCAAGGAGGGTCAGCCGGTGATCGCGCCAGCACCGATCGCGGCCGGAGGACGTGCGGGCAGCAAGGCGCTGTTCTTGCTCGGCAACATGCTGCGGCAGGCACAGGACGTGAAGGCGGCGGCCCCGTGGCTGTTAGGCGTGGCAGTCATCATCTGCCTGACCCGATCTGAAAACGTCCTGCTCGCAGGGTCAGAAGATCAGGCGCGTCACTGAGCCCGTTAGTCACGATCAACCCAGGGTCGGCCATGGAACCGCTGTTCTACCCGACTTGGAGATGCATGCACCACAAGGCAACTTGAAGGCGGACTTAGGTCTCTCGATAAGTTGACCGTTCGGCAACGAAAGCTGTGATAGCATTTGAAGTAGAGGTACAACTGCGTGCGTCGACTCCGCATCATCCTCGCGCTGCTGATCGCCCTGTCCCTCGTGACGGGGACAATTGCGTCTGCATGGGCGTCGGCCAAGTTCACCCCTCAGATGAGCGACGGCGCATCGGATGCCGATGCAATGCCGGATTGCCACAAGATCGCGGAGAAGCAGGCTGCAGGCCACTGCGTCTCGTGCGACCCCTCCATGCCCTGCACCGATGCGATCGACTGCATCAAGAAGTGCGGCAGCCACATCATCGGCTACCTGATCGCGCAGTGGCGCGTGGCGCCACCATCTACCCGGCCTGAGCGCTCGAGCGACCCGCCGCCGCCGCCTGACTGGGTGCATGCGCCACCCGCACCCCCTCCGAGAGCCTGATCCCGCTCGTTGCGCGCGTGGCCGGCACTGACCCCCTTCGTGATCGTGTCGTGAATGCGCACATGCGCTGCCGGCCCTAACGGCCGCAGTACCTCCATGCACATGGGATCATCCAGATGACTAAGTCTCACATCACAGTGGCAGCACTCGGCCTGCTGCTTCTCGCACCTATCCAGGCACAGGCAGGGGCCAAGGACTACGAGTTCCAGCCCGTCGCGGTCGACGTCAAGAACGGCGCGGGCAGCGAACTGGCCGTGCGCCTCGTTCACAAGCCGAGCGGCAAGCCCGTCGAGGGCGCGGTGTTGTTCCGCACCCGGCTCGACATGTCGCCCGACAGCATGGGCGAGATGACGGCCAAGCACGCGGCGACACCCGGCGGCGTCCCCGGCATCTACCGCTTCAAGGCCGACCTGACCATGGCCGGCGGCTGGGCGCTGAAGCTGCAAGCCAAGGTTCCCGGCGAGGCCGAGACCGTGGAAGGCACCGTCGTCTTCCAGGCGAAGTAGGCGGCGCACATGACAAACAAGCTGATCGCGGGGAGCGCCATCGTGGTGCTCCTCGGTGCAACCTATGCCGGTTACCAGATGGGAATCCGCAAGGCTGCTGACCCGCATGCGTCGCACACCGCGAGTTCTGCCACGACGGGTGGGGCGCCGGCCGCGCGCGCGGTACTCTATTGGAAGGACCCGGACGGCAAGGCCGACTTCTCGCCGACGCCGAAGCTAACCGCCGATGGGCGTGACTACTTGCCTGTTCACGAGGACGAAGAGGCCGGCATCGCGGCCGCCCAGGCGGCCAAGCCAAAGGTTAGTGGCCGGGTTCTCTACTATCGCAACCCGATGGGGCTGCCCGACACCTCGCCGGTGCCCAAGAAGGACTGGATGGGGATGGATTACATCGCCGTCCGCGAGGGCGAGGAGGAAGCAGGCTCAACAGTCAAGGTCAGTCTCGACAAGATCCAGCGCTCCGGCGTGCGCACGGCGTCGGCCGAGATGCGCCGGCTCGATCGGCCCGTTCGCGCGCCGGCAGTTGCCAAGCCCGACGAGCGCACGCTCTTCACGGTGGCGCTGCGCGCCGACGGCTTCATCGAGAAGCTCTATGTCAACGAGACTGGACGCCACGTGAAGCAGGGCGAGCCGCTGTTCCGGCTCTACAGCCCCCAGATGGTCGCCGTGCAGGTCGACTACCGCACCGCGAGCAGGGCCCCGGGTCCGCGCGACGACAGTGGCGCGCTGCAGCGCCTAAAAAACCTCGGCATGCCGCAGCCGGTGCTCGATCAGCTGCAGCGCACGCGCGAGCCGATCATCGCTTTCGATTGGCCGTCGCCGGTGTCGGGCGTCGTCATGCAGAAGAAGGCGATCGAGGGCATGATGATGAAGGCTGGCGAGGAGATGTTCCGCCTCGCCGATCTGTCCTCGATCTGGGTCATCGCCGATGTCGCCGAGCAGGACATCGGGCAAGTCCGCGTCGGCTCTCGCGCGAAGGTGTCGTTCCGCGCGTTCCCCGGCGAGACGTTCGACGGCCGCGTGACGTTCGTGCTGCACGAGCTGGAGATGGCGACGCGCTCGGCCAAGGTCCGTATCGAGGTCGACAATCCCGAGCTGCGCATCAAGCACGAGATGTTCGCGGATGTGCAGATCATTGCCGGCGAGGCAGAGCGCGAGCGGCTGGTCGTTCCGGCCTCCGCGCTTATCGACAGCGGCAATCGGCAAGTGGTGATCGTCGACCGCGGCGAGGGGCGGTTCGAGCCACGCGGCGTCAAGGTCGGCATACGTGGCGACGGCTTCGTCGAGATCACGGATGGGGTCAAGGCGGGCGAGAGCGTGGTGAGCGCTGCCACGTTCCTGATCGACGCAGAGAGCAACCTTCGCGCAGCGCTCCAGGCATTCACGGCCGAGCCCGTGCCGAAGGCGGAGGGCAAGCCATGATCGCGCGCGTCATCCGCTGGTCGGCCGGCAACCTGATGCTGATCAGCCTCGCGATGATTTTTGCGATCGGCGCCGGCATCTACGCGGTCGGCAAGGTGCCGCTCGACGCCATACCTGACCTCTCCGACACGCAGGTGATCATCTACACGGAGTACACGGGACAAGCGCCGCAAGTGATCGAGGATCAGGTCACCTATCCGCTGTCGACCGCTATGCTGTCGGTGCCGCGCTCGAAGGTGGTGCGCGGGTTCTCGTTCTTCGGCGTCTCGTTCGTATACGTGATCTTCGAGGAGGGTACGGACATCTACTGGGCGCGCAGCCGCGTGCTCGAGTACCTCTCGGCTGCTACTCGCAATCTGCCGCGCGGTGTCGCGCCTTCGCTCGGGCCGGACGCGACAGGCGTGGGCTGGGTCTATCAGTATGCCGTGGTGGCGGCCAAGCGCACACTCGCAGAGTTGCGTACGACGCAGGACTGGCAGGTCCGCTTCGCCGTCGCCAAAGCCGAAGGTGTTGCCGAGGTCGCGACCGTCGGCGGCTTTGTGCGGCAGTATTCCGTCGTCGTTGATCCACGCCGGATGCGCGCGTTCAACATCACGCTTGCCAAGGTGCGCGAGGCGATCCGCGACTCGAACATGGACGTTGGCGGTCGCGTCGTAGAGCTTGCCGAGACCGAGTTCATGGTGCGCGGGCGAGGTTACGTGCGCGGCATCGCCGATCTCGAGCTGATCGTCCTGAAGGCCGAGGCCGGTACGCCGGTTCTTCTCAAGGACGTGGCGCGCATCGAGCTGGCGCCCGATGAGCGGCGCGGCGTCACCGAGTTGAATGGCGAGGGCGAGGTCGTGTCCGGTATCGCTGTGCAGCGTTACGGCCAGAACGCGCTGTCTGTCATCGGCAACATCAAGGATCGGCTGACCGAGATCAAGAGTAGCCTGCCCGAGGGAACCGAGATCGTTCCGGTCTACGATCGCTCCGAGCTGATCCATCGTGCTATCGCCACGCTGAAGACGACGCTGATCGAGGAGAGCGCGATCGTCGCACTGGTGTGCTTCGTGTTCCTGCTGCATGTGCGCAGCGCGCTGGTCGCCATCATCACGCTACCGCTGGGCATCCTCATCGCCTACGTGTGCATGTGGTCGCTGGGCATTTCATCCAACATCATGAGCTTGGGAGGTATCGCGATCGCCATCGGTGCGATGATCGACGCCGCGATCGTCATGATCGAAAACGCACACAAGCACCTGGAGCGCGCACCACCTGACAAGCCGCGCACAGAGGTTCTGATCGAGGCGGCGAGTGAGGTCGGGCCGTCGCTGTTCTTCTCGCTTCTCATCATCACCGTATCGTTCCTGCCGATCTTCGCACTGGAAGCGCAGGAGGGGCTGCTGTTCAAGCCGCTCGCGTGGACCAAGACATTCGCGATGGCCGCAGCCGCGCTGCTGTCCATCACTGTCGTACCGGCGCTGATGGTGATCTTCGTGCGTGGACGCATCGTGCCGGAACACAAGAACCCGGTAAACCGGTTTCTGATCTGGGTCTATCGGCCCGTCATCCGGGGTGTTCTCAAAGCCAAGGCACTGACCATCTGCGGGGCGCTCGCGATCTTGGCCATCAGCGTATGGCCCGCGACGAAGCTCGGGTCGGAGTTCATGCCGAGCCTGAACGAAGGCACGATCATGTACATGCCGACCACGCTGCCGGGGCTTTCGATCACCAAGTCGGCCGAGCTGCTGCAGATCCAGAACCGCATCATCAAGACCTTCCCAGAGGTCGAAAGCGTGTTCGGCAAGGCCGGCCGCGCCTCGACCGCGACCGATCCGGCGCCGATCGAGATGTTCGAGACGGTGATCAACCTGAAACCGGAGAAGGACTGGCGGGCGGGCATGACGGTCGACAAGCTCATCCAGGAGATGGACAAGGCATTGCAGTTCCCTGGCGTCTCGAACGCCTGGACGATGCCGATCAAGGCCCGCATCGACATGCTGGCGACGGGCATCCGCACGCCGGTCGGCGTCAAGGTCATCGGTCAGGATTTGCGTATCATCGAGAAGCTGGCTCGCGAGATCGAGGTGGCGATCAAGACCGTGCCCGGCACGTCGAGCGCGTTCGCAGAGCGCATCATCGGCGGCTACTACCTGGACATCGAGCCAGACCGGCGTGAACTTGCGCGCTATGGCTTGACGATCGCGGACGTGCAGCAAGTCGTCTCGTCCGCGCTCGGTGCCGAGACGGTGACCACTACTGTCGAGGGGCGCGAGCGCTATGGCGTCTCGGTGCGCTATCCCCGCGATGTTCGGTCAGATCCTCAGGCCATCGCGCGCGAGGTGCTGGTGCCACTCGCCAACGGCGCCTCCATTCCGCTCGGGCAGGTGGCGAAGGTCTCGCTGCTTCAAGGTCCGGCCTCGATCCGCACCGAGAATGCGCAGCTCGCCGCCTATATCTTCGTCGATGCGCGCGAGCGCGATCTTGGCAGCTACGTTGCTGACGCCAAGAAGGCCGTTGCGTCATCGGTGCAGTTTCCGCCGGGCTACCGCGTCGTCTGGAGCGGGCAGTACGAGTACTACGAGCGGGCGAAGCAGCGTCTCACCGTTGTTGTGCCGTTAACGTTGCTGATCATCGTCCTGCTGCTCTACCTCAACTTCCGGCGCATGACGGAGACTCTGATCGTCATGCTGTCGCTGCCCTTCGCACTGGTCGGCGGCTTGTGGCTGATGTGGTGGATGGGCTTCAACCTGTCGGTCGCGGTCGCCGTGGGCTTCATCGCGCTCGCGGGCGTCGCCGCGGAGACTGGCGTCATCATGCTGATCTACCTGGATCACGCCTGGGAGGCGCAGAGGCGCAAGGCCGAGGTAGAAGGCCGCGCAGTTACGCGGGCCGACCTGACTGCCGCCATCATGGAAGGCGCGGTCGAGCGCGTGCGACCGAAGATGATGACGGTGGTCGCCATCATGGCAGGCTTGCTGCCGATCCTGTGGAGTCACGGCACCGGCTCGGAGGTGATGCAGCGCATTGCCGTGCCGATGATCGGCGGCATGGTGTCTTCGACCGTCCTGACGCTGGTGGTCATCCCGGCGATCTATGCAGCAGTGAAAGGGTGGACTTTGGGCGCAGGATCGACAGGAACGGAAGTCGATACGGTCGCCGTCGCCGCGCGTTGAATCCGCGTCGGCGCGATCGGCTGTTGCGCTGCTTGCGATCGAGATGCTGCCGAATTTTGGTTATGTTGATTACATCTAGTGCTGTCGTGCTCTGTCGATCGCCTTCAAGTGTGCATTGACTAATGAAGTTAGCATGCACTAACTTGCGGGTATGAAGCACGATCGGGAGGACGGCTAGTGGGACGGATGCGATTGGCTTTGTGCGTCGGCGCTCTAGCCGCGTGTCTCGGCGCTCTCTGGGCTGCGGCGCAGACTCCGACCAAGCGGAGCTTCACAATCCTGGCGGTCGAGCCTAAGGGGGGCGTGACTGCGGACAAGGAGCCGTTCCCCACCGCTCCGCTTCCGACCGGCGGCGGCTTCGTGCTCTCACCTCCCGATGCGAAGAGCCAACGATGGGAGGTGAGCGCCTACGTCTGGCAACCGTCACAGATCATCGTCAATCAGGGTGACGAGGTCACACTTGATTTCGTCGGCATCAACGGGGCAGCGCACGCAACGACGATCGCCGCCTTCGGGCAGACCTTCACCGTGAAGAGAGGACAGTCGACGAGGGTCACGTTCGTTGCCGACAAGCCGGGCATCCATGGAATCGTCTGCAGCCAACATCAGCCGTCGATGACTGGTGAGCTGATCGTGTTGGCGAAGTAGCTGCAAACGTGTGACCCATGGTAGGGTCGCGGGAGGGGGCGCCTTGACGCCCTTACAGATCACCCCGCAACCGCTTGATGCTTCGTTGTGACGGCTTGAGGTTAGGGTCGATTGTAAGGGCCCGCTCGTAGTCGGCAAGAGCCTTGGCTCGATCGCCGTTGTCCTCATGCTCACGGCCGCGATTGTGATGCGCGATGGCCAGATTGGGGCTCAGTCTGATCGCCTCGGTGTAGTCGGCGATGGCGGCGTTGGGCTGCCCGAGGAGGCCGCGAGCCACACCACGGTTATAGTGGTTGTTGGCGTCGCTTGGGGCAAGCTCAAGCGCCTTCTCGAAGTCGGACAGGGCTTGTTTCGTGTCCCCATACGTCAAGTAGAGGGTTCCTCGATTCGCAAAGGCGACAGCGTTGTTCGGATTGGCCGCGATGGCGTAGTTGCAGTCGGATATTGCATGCGCCAGCTCTCGCCGCCCTACATGGAGTGCGCACCATGTTGCAGCCTTGTCGGCGTGATCCGGGTCGTGAGGTGGCGCAAGCGAAGGTGATGGCTCAGGCGCCTGCTGCGCTACAGCGGTCGCCACGGCCACCAAGACGCTTACAGTTAGACAGAATGCGGCGCCGGTCCCTTGTCGCATTTGATGGCGTCCTCAGATCCTACTCGGCATTTGATGCGCGGCTGACTACCGCAGCCAACATCCCGAGGTTCGACATGCAAACAGTGAACTCTGGCAATCCTTCAGTACGCTGGCTTGAGCCGCGGCCTTCGTCCGCCTGGGCGATCCGGTGACTGTTTGCCAGCCACCGGCTGACCCATAGGCATTACACACCCACCCGCTGACCGGCTTGGCCACCGTTTGGCGTTTCTTGTTCTGGCGAGCTTCTGCAGGGGCCATGAGCTGAGTGTGAATCAACATCATCAGCAGCATGAGGAAACCAAACTGCAACGGCCTTGCCGAAGGCGGGCTATCGATGAGCATGTGTTTGATGTTCCTCGCCGTGGGTGCCACAAGCCGTCGCTCGCCTTCACGAGCAAAGCTCGGCTCAGTCGATCACGTACCGTGCGTTGACCGCGTGCCCGTGATCGTCCTTGCCTGTGACGACCACGATTGCGCCTTTGCCGAGCGGGGCTGCGAGCTTGGCGACGAGCTTCTTGCCATCCACGACGACCATATTGATCGTGGTGTTCTTGCCGCCCTCCTGGATGACGGCCCGAACGACGGCGCCCTTGGCGCTTTCGACTTTGCCTTTCTCGATGAGATACAGCGTCAGCTCGGTCGGGCTCGCCACCAGCTCGGTCTCATGACCGTCCTTGCCAACCAGCTTGCCGCCGTTCGGCCCCTTGGACTGAGCGAAGGCTGAATGGGCAGCGAGCACGAATGCAATGGCAACGAGACTTGAAAGCAGGCGCTTGATGGTCGTCATGTGCGTCTCCTTGGGTGTTGAATGCTTGAGGTTTCAGTAGGCTTCGGCGGCGTTAGTCTCAGGTGCCCCCGCCGTCGAGGCATTCGCTGCCTGCAGCCGAGCGAGGGGCTTCTCGCCGAACCACAGGAACATCAGAGGTGTCAGAACGGCGTCGATCAACGTGGCGCTGATCAATCCGCCGAAGATGGTGACGGCCACCGGATGCAGTATCTCGCGCCCCGGCTCGCCGGCTCCAAACAGGAGTGGGATCAGGGCGAGGCCGGCCGCGAGTGCCGTCATCAGCACAGGCGCCATGCGCTCCAGGCTGCCTCGGATCACGAGATCGCGGCCGAACCGCTCGCCTTCGAGCAGAGCGAGGTTGAGGTAGTGACTGATCTTCAGGATGCCGTTGCGCGCCGTGATGCCGGCGAGCGTGATGAAGCCGATCATCGAGGCGACCGACAGTGATTGTCCCGCGAGCCACAGCGCAACAACGCTGCCGATCAGCCCCAGCGGGATGTTGAGAAGGATGATCGAGGCCAGCACGGCAGACTGGTAACGCTGGTACAGCACCATGAAGACCAGGGCGAAGGACACGAGCGAGAGGATGCCGATAACGAGCGTCGCCTCTTCCTGGGCGGTGAATGTCCCTTCAAGCTGCGTCACGTAACCGCGCGGCAGGTCCATCTCGCCGATAAGGCGGCGCACGTCGGCGACGATCGCGGCCATGTCGCGTCGGCCATCCCCGTTCGCCGAGACGACGATGCGGCGTTGGCCGTTCTCGCGCAGGATCTGATTGGGCCCGTCGGACTCCTCGACCTTGGCCAGCATGCGGAGCGGCACATAGCCGTGCGGCGTGGTGACCAACAAGTCCTCCAGCCCGTTCGTCGAGCGGTCCTGGTCCGACAGGCGCACGACGACATCGAAGCGGCGGTTGCCCTCGACGATCTGCGAGACAACGCGACCGCCCGATAGTCCTTCCAGGGCCTCGGTCAGTGTCGCCGGCGTGACGCCATAGAGGGCCGCCTGCTCGAAGTCCGGCGTCACCTTGAGCTGCGGGATCAACACCTGCTTCTCGACCTGAAGGTCGACGAGACCCGGCACGGACTGCAGGCGATTACGCATCTGACCGGCCAGCGAGCGCAGCGTATCGAGATCGTCGCCGAACAGCTTGATGGCGACTTGCGCGCGAACGCCCGACAGCATGTGATCGAGCCGGTGCGCAATCGGCTGGCCGATGGCGACCGCCACCGGCAGCGGTGAGAGCCGAGTTCGGATCTCCGCGTACACTTCCTCTTTGGGACGCGCCGAGCGGCTCAGATCGACGTCGATCTCGGTGTTGTGAATGCCCTCGGCGTGCTCGTCGAGTTCGGCTCGCCCCGTCCGCCGGCCGACAGTCTTTACCTCGGGCACCTGCATGATGAGCCGCTCGGCGATCACGCCCAAACGGTTCGACTCCGCCAGCGAGATCCCAGGATTGTATTGCAGGTTGATCAGTAGCGTGCCTTCGTTGAAGGGCGGCAGGAAGGCGCGTGGTAGCAGCACGGCGCCGATGCCCGCGATCAGCACACCGACACCGATCACCCCGATGATCGCGCGACCGTGACCGAAAGCCCAGTTCAGCAGCATGCGGTTGCCGACCTTGAGCTTGGCGACAACGTAGGTGTCGCGCTCGTCGTGACTCTTACCGTTCGTCAGGAAGTAATACGCAAGCACCGGCGTCACGGTGATGGACGTTATCAACGAAGCCATGATCGAAACGATGTAGGCGATGCCGAGCGGCGTGAAGAGGCGCCCCTCGATGCCCGACAATGCAAACAGCGGCACGAACACGAGAACGATGATCAGAGTGGCGTAGAAAATGCCCGAACGGACTTCCTGGCTCGCTGCAGCCACGACGTCGATCACCGGCTTGGGTGTTGCAAGGTGGCTGTTCTCCCGGAGCCGCCTCAGGATGTTCTCGATACCGACCACGGCGTCGTCGACCAGTTCGCCGATGGCGATCGCAAAGCCACCCAGCGTCATCGTGTTGATCGACAGCCCGAAGTACTTGAACACGAGGATCGTGATCAGGACCGAGATCGGAATGGCGGTAAGTGAGATAAGGGTCGCGCGAACGTTCATCAGGAAAAGCATGAGGATGATCGCGACGACCACGGCGGCTTCGAGCAGGACGGTCTTCACGTTGGTGATCGAGGTTTCGATGAATGTCGCCTGCCGGAACTGTACCTGATCGGCCTTGATCCCCGCCGGCATAGTGCGCTGGATGTCTCGCAGCTGCGCTTCGATGGCCTTGGTCATCGAAACCGTATCGGCGCTCGGCTGCTTCTGGACGGCGACGATGACGGCGGGAGTGGCCATGAATCCGGCGTCGCCACGCTTCACGCGCGGGGCAAACCCGACCTCGGCGACTTGCCGCAGCAGGATGTTCTGCCCTTGGCGTGTCGCCACCACCAGACTGCGCAAGTCCTCGATGCGGTTGGTGAGGCCGATGTTGCGGATCAGGTATTCGCGGGAATGCTGGTCTACGAAGCCGCCGCCGGTGTTCGCGCCGAACTTGCGCACGGCGGTTTCTAGCTCCAGCGGCGTGACGTTGAGCGCGCTCATCATTGCGACGTTTGGACTAACGCGGTACTGCCGCACCTCGCCGCCTATCGGGATGATCTGGGCAACGCCCGGTAACGTCAGCAGTTGCGGGCGGATCACGAAGTCCGCGATCTCGCGCAACTCCATCATCGACTTGCCCGGCGGACCCGTCACCGCAATGAGCATGATTTCGCCCATGATCGAGGAAACCGGCCCCATCTGCGGCTGGATGCCGGTCGGCAGCCGACTTTGCACTAGCGATAGCCGCTCGGCGACCTGCTGGCGGGCGCGGTAGATTTCGACCTCCCAACTGAACTCGACGTAGACGATGGATAGCCCGACGCCCGATACCGACCGCACGCGGGCAGCTCCTGGCATCCCGTTCATGACAGTCTCGATCGGATACGTGATGAGCTGCTCGACCTCTTGCGGCGCGAGCCCCTCGGCCTCGGTGATAAGCACCACCGTCGGCCGGTTGAGATCAGGGAACACGTCGACCGGCAGCCGTGGCAGCACGAAGCTGCCGTAGGCGACCAGTATGAAGGCTGCCGCCAGAACCATGATGCGGTTCTTGAGGCTGGCAGCGACGATCAGCTTGAACATGCGTGCGCCCTCTACCTGACCTGATTGATGAGAGGGGCGTTCTCAACGACGATCTGGTCGCCCGCCTTGACGCCACCACTAACCAGTACCGACTGCGCGTCGAAAACTTCGCTGCGTACAGCCGTCGGGACGAACAGTTCGGGCTCCTTGTGGACGAACACGACGGGTTGCCCGTTAGGCGCCTGTGTAATCGCCGCGCGCGGCACGAACAGGCCCGTCACAGGCTCCCCTGTCCGCGCAATGATGGTCACGGGCATGCCGACGTTGAGCGAACGGACGGCGCCGGTAATCTTGAACTGGATCAGCGCATACTGTTGCTGTAGCGCACGGCTGCGGCCGACGTAGCTGAGTGCCAGCGTCTGCCCGCCCGCGGTAACCGCGTCCGCCTCGACGATCGCATCCGGGTCGATCTGGTCGAAGATCAGCCCTTCGACGAACAACTCCGATGGGTTGACGATCTGGAACACCTGATCGGTCTGGCTGATGACCTGCCCAGACACCACCCGGACGGCCGCTATGACGCCTTCCACCGGCGCGCGCAGTTCTTCCGCCTGGATGCGCGAGGCGAGTAGTTCCTCTCGCCGACGGACAAGTCCGTCGAGCTGGATCTGCGTCTCTTCCACCGTGCCTCGCGATACTGCATTTGACCGCAGCAGCGGCTCGATGCGCGAGAGCTTGGCGCGAGTGACAGCGATCTGCTGATCGATCTCGCCGAGCTTCTGCGTCATGTCGGAAGCGTCGATCGATGCGAACGATGGGGCCACGCGGCCGAGCAAATCTCCAGCGGCAACCCGCTGGCCGAGCGAAGGCACGCCCCCCGGCGGCGCTTGGTAGCGCCCCTGGATCGTACTCTGCACGACGCCGCTGAAGTTGGGGTTGGCGACTATGCGGCCCGTGAGCCGCGCGCTGCGGCGTTGAGTCGAAGGCACTAGCTTGAGTGTCCGGACCTCCAACAAGCGCTGCGACGGCTTTGGTAGGAAGATCGTACCGTCAGGGCGACGGGCCGGTGCGTTACCCGAGCCGCCACTCGCATCGGGTCCATGGTCATGGCCTTCATGCGCGAAGGCGGACGCAGCGATCAACAGAGCGGCGATGCCGACGATGAACGCCACGACTCTGCGTCGCCGCGGCAGCACCACACCCAACAGAAGACCGACGGCTAGAATTGCGCCTGCCGGTAGCGCGGTAACGCGCCAGCCGGAGTCTTGTCCGCGCGCATTTCCGGGTGGGGCAGCAGACGACGCCGTCAGTCGCCCTAACGGGCTCAACAGCCTCGCAAGCAGGTTGGGCTGTCTCGCCTCAGCCTGCCCGGCAGCAGGAATGACAACGGCGCCAATCAGCAGGTCGCTGACGTTCCCCTCGGTCAGGGTAACGAGCACCTCGCGGCTACCCGGCATCTTGAGGTGCGGCGACGTGATCTCGTACGTGCCGTCCTTCTGCACCTCGGCCTTGAACGGCATACCATCGATGGCGACCTCGATTTTCGCGGTCGTCACCGGTGCGTTGTCGGCGGCGTGATCGAGATAGATGACGAGCACCTGCCCCTCGACGATGCCGACGAGTTGATACCGCTCGGACGTGGCCACCACGCGCGGCGATGGTGGAGACGCACCTCCTCCCGCCGGTGGTCCATGGTCGTGGCCTTCGTGCGCCACTGACGTCGGCGGCGAAGCGAACAGAAGCAGAATCGCCATCGTAAACGACGGTAGCAATGCTGTCCCTTTGCGAGGGCGCGCACCAAGAAACGATGTCATGAAAGGTATATCCGTTCAGGCGGAGCACAAGGAGACCAACGGTCTCCGGCGATCACACGAGAACGGAAACTCTTGGCGGTCGATCGAGCGACGAATGCCCGGAACCGGACCTCGTATCGTCGCGATGGATCAGAGCGACCGAACGTTGATGCGCGCGCTCGCGATCGACATGCCCGGTCAGAATAGCGAAACCACCGTGGCAGAGAAGGTCGCCGCAAGAGGGGTGTTTGGCCGCTGAGTTTGGGCTCTCTGGGCCGTGTCCATCGTCAGCAACGCCGCCCGATTCCGGCGAGTTGTCTAGAACGGCATGCACACTGTGATCGTGATGTTGGGCCTCGTGCCCCGCATGTGCGTAGGCTCCGATCATCGACGCTAGGACCAGGACGAGCGACAGCGTTGCAGCTAGAAGCCGCCGCGTAGTGCTGTATCGTCCGTAACCCTGCATCAGTGCCTGAACCCTTTGATAGTCGGCACGAATGTGCTGTGCGCGAAGGCGAAGATCAAGTGAAGAGTGGCATGACAGCGCTTCCGGTTGTGTAAACTTGTCGTGGGTCGCAGTTCCGCCACATGCGAAGGTCGAGCCTGCCGCGCGTCAGCCCCGGGGGTGGTGGGCGCACTGCGCGTGATTCTGTAGTACCTCGATGATCCGGCACTGTGCGATCCTGCCGCGCTTGCAGCCCTTGATCATCCTTTCGAGTTCGCTCTTCAGCGCCAACAGGCTCTCAATCCGCCGCTCGACCTCCGTCAGATGGGAACGGGCAATGGCATCGACTTCGGTGCATGTCTGCTGTGGCTCCGATTGCAATGCGAGCAGTGCGCGGATGTCGTCGACCTCGAAGCCCAGCTCCCTGGCATGCCGGATGAAGCGCAACCTCGCCAACTCGTCGGGGCCGTAGAGCCGCCGGTTGCTATCGGTTCGCGGCGCGCGCGGCAGCAGCCCCACGTCCTCGTAGTAGCGGATGGTCGGAACCTTGACGCTGGTTGCCTTGGCTGCACTGCCGATGGTGACTCCGGTCATATCGAAACCTCTTGATCCTCTAGTCACTAGAGCATGTAGGGTGTCGGCAGTCACCAATTCAAGGAGCGGATCGCAGCGCGGCGGATGACGGTGCCAGCGATTCCACCGGAGGCATGCGATGACCACGAGCCAGGAACACGCAACTTCAGAGCGCCGTTACAGAGTTACCGGCATGGACTGCGCGGCGTGCGCAACCAAGATCGAGACAGCCGTCCGCCGCCTCCCTGGCATCTCGGCCGTCGAAGCTTCGGCGTCCACAGGTGCGCTGAAGGTCACCGGTTCGCCGCAGGCTGGAGGTCTCGCCTCTGTCGAGAAGGCGGTGGCCGATCTCGGATACGGCATCACGGCTGAGGGTGGCGCGCCCGAAAGCGATCATGGCGGGCACACCGACGAGGACGGCTTGTCCTGGTCGTCACCCAAGACGCGGCTCGTGGTGGCCTGCGCTGCGGCGTTGGCGGCCGCCTATCTGGCAAGCCGTATCTGGCCCGGCATCGCGCTGCCCGCCATGATCCTGGCCCTGGCTGTAGGACTGGTGCCGATTGCACAACGCGCCTGGGCGGCGGCGCGGGCTGGCTCGCCATTCACGATCGAAATGCTGATGACGATCGCGGCGGTCGGCGCCCTGCTGATCGGCGCCGCGGAGGAAGCAGCCGTTGTCGTGGTTCTGTTCCTTCTCGGCGAACTGCTGGAAGGATTCGCCGCCGGCCGTGCCCGCGACGGTATTAGGGCGCTGACCGCGCTCGTGCCGAAGACTGCGTGGCTTGAGCGAGACGGCGCCACGATCGAAGTACCAGCCGACACGCTCGCGATCGGCTCAGTCATCCTCGTGCGACCCGGCGACCGACTGCCAGCTGACGGAGAGATCATCGAGGGCGAAAGTGGGATCGACGAAGCGCCCGTGACCGGCGAATCGGTGGCCAAGCGCAAGCGTGCCGGCGATCGCGTATTCGCCGGCACCATCAATCTCGATGGTGCGCTTCGCATCAAGGTCACCGCGACGGCCGCCGACAACACTATCGCCCGCGTTGTGCGTCTGGTCGAGGAGGCGCAGGAGGCCAAGGCGCCGACGCAGCGGTTCATCGATCGCTTCTCGCTTTACTACACTCCTGCCGTGTTGGCTGCCGGCGCTCTGGTGGCGGTCGTCCCGCCGCTGCTGTTCGGCGGCAGTTGGAGCGAGTGGATCTATAAGGGTCTCGCAGTTCTTCTGATCGGCTGCCCATGCGCGCTCGTCATTTCGACGCCGGCCGCCATCGCTGCCGGACTATCGTCGGGCGCGCGACGCGGTCTTCTCATCAAGGGCGGATCTGTTCTCGAAACGCTCGGTCGCGTCACGACCGTGGCACTCGACAAGACGGGTACGCTCACGGAAGGCCGCCCGAAAGTCACTGATGTCGTCGGCATCGGGCGGTCCGAGCGCGACGTGATCACACTCGCCGCAGCGCTAGAGACGGGATCGAGCCACCCGCTTGCCAAGGCGATTCTGGCGCGAGCTGCAGCCGACAACGTCGTGATCCCCACCACCTCGGGCGTGATGGTCGTCAACGGCAAGGGAATGGTGGGCCAGATCGACGGTGCAGAGTTGTTCCTGGGCTCGCCGTCGGCAGCCGAAGCGCGCGGCGCGATACTCGGCGATGCGAAGGCAATGATCACTGCTCACAACGAGCAAGGCAAAACCGTCTCCGTGTTGCTCATTGGAGAAGTCGTAGCCGGCGTGATCGCCATGCGTGACGAACCGCGAGCCGACGCCAAGGCGGGTCTCGAAGCGCTGAAGGCCCGCGGGATCTCTGTCATCATGTTGACCGGCGATAATCGGCTGACAGCAGAGGCGGTTGGAGGGGACCTTGGCATAGCCGTGCGCGCAGAAATGCTGCCGGAGGACAAGCTGCGCGTTGTCGAGGAAATGCGCACCTCCGGTCAAGTTGTGGCCAAGGTTGGAGACGGCATCAACGACGCCCCGGCGCTGGCTGCTGCCGACGTCGGAATCGCCATGGGCGGCGGCACGGACGTGGCTCTGGAAACCGCTGACGCGGCGATCCTACACGGCCGGGTCATGGATGTTGCGGCCCTCATCGACCTGTCGCAGCGCACGATGTCCAACATCTGGCAGAACATCACAGTCTCGCTCGGCCTCAAGGCGGTGTTCCTCGTCACCACAATCCTCGGCATCACGGGACTATGGCCGGCAATCCTCGCCGACACCGGCGCTACGGTGCTGGTGACCATGAACGCTTTGCGGTTGTTGGCGAACCCAGATTTGTTGAGGAAGTAACTGGTAGCCCAGCATGCTTTCTCATGCCAACTGGAACGACCTTGCGTCCCATAACCCTTACCCTAACGGGACTCGCGGCCATCCTCATTTCGCGTACCACATACATTATCCTTGCACTGCGGGACTTCGTGACTCAGGATCTCTATCATTCACCGGGACACGAGATCCTCCCATGGACATTGGATACGCCAGAACATCCACCGTCGAGCAGATCGCCGGGCTGGAAGCGCAGGAGCGCGACCTCAAGGCCGCGAGCGTCGAGAAAATCTTCAAGGAGCAGGTGTCGAGTGTCGCGCCGCGCGTGCAACTCGAGGCGCTGATCGAGTTCGCACGTGAGGGCGACGTGGTGATCGTCACTAAGCCTGACCGATTGGCGCGCAGCGTGCGCGACCTGATGACGATCGTCGATCGTCTGGCCGAGAAGAAGGTGCAGCTGCGCATCCTGTCGCTCGGCATGGACACCGGGTCGCCGACGGCGCGGCTGATGCTCACCTTGCTCGGTGGCATCGCCGAGTTCGAGCGCGAGCTGATGTTGGAGCGGCAGCGGGAGGGCATCGCGAAGGCGAAAGCTGAGAAGAAGTACAAGGGCCGTGCGCCGACCGCGCGCGAGAAGGCGGACGAGATCCGGGCGCTGCTCGCGAACCGCGTCGGGCCGAAGGAAATCGCGAAGCAACTTGGCATTTCGCGGTCGAGCGTCTACCGCGTGATGGAACATGCGGGTCTCGGCGCCACCGGCACTCTGAAACTGGGGGCGGCAGCATGAGCGGAAAGACCGCGGCGGTAATTTTCGTCACATGGGACGAGACCGGAGAGTACGCGGCGCACACTGACGCAGACGATGCGTCCGAGTTGCTGGAGGAAAAGTCGTCCGGTAAGTTCCGCCGCGTTGTAGCGGTGAGACTCACGCTACCCTTTGCCGGGCCCAGTGAGGTCAGTTTGGATGTGCCGGAAAACGGCGAGCGGCCAACTTTGCGGCAAGGCTGACCATGCTGTATTCAGCTGCGAACGAGCCGGGGTTCGAGTAGCACAGGAACACAAAGTCGGTTTCGCCCCAAGCCAGTCTGTCGGCAACGCGGCCACGACCCAATCAGCAAGGCGATTGCCGTGTTGACGTTGGGCAGCGGGCGGGCGGGGATGTCAAAGCATGTCCGGAGCTGAGGGATGACCTGTCGCGCTTCGGACGCGATGACAACGGCAGGTTGTGTGACCCCATTAGCAGAACAAGGCGACGACTGACGATCGTGTTGGGTTCTTCGTCCGCTTCTGATCATCGCGACCGTCGCCGCCACTGATGACCATATGACTGGCACGGCGGTCGACAACACAGCGGAGTGCCCGCTCCGCAACACAGCCTTACGGCATTCCCGAAACCGGCTCGAACCAGCCGTTCTCGAACATCGCCTGCCTCAGCCAGAACGTGTCTGCGTGATCGGCGTGTGCGATCCAGGCGCTGATGCGTGCCTCGACGTCGGCCTTGGTCGCGGCACCGGCGCGCCAACCGTCGCGCAGTCCACGGAGTCGATTGCGAATGCGCGCCACGTTATCCTCGGGCAGTCGGCGCTGGCCTCGCCCCGCTTTGTCGCCGCCGTGCTTGCGCGGGCCTGCGTGCAACTCGAAGCCGAGAAACACAGACGGCTCGGAGGTCGGCAGGATCACGGTCTTGTGGGGGTGCAGCCTAAGGCGGCGGCCCTCCAGGTAGCGCCCGATCTGCGCTCTCCAGTCGCTCAGCACGCTTGCATCGTCGTGGAAGACGACAAAGTCGTCTACGTACCTCACATAGGGCGCGCCGAGCTTCTCGCTCACCCAGTGATCAAAGCGGTCGAGGTAAAGGTTGGCGAAGAACTGGCTGGTGAGGTTGCCGATCGGTAGGCCGCGCCGCCGCCGGTAGGGCTCGAACAGATCGTCGCCGGGGAAATGCAGCTCGACGGGCTCTTGCGCGTTCGAGGCGTCGACGATTGTTTCCATCAGCGCCAATGTGCGCTCACAAGCGATGCGGCGGCGGAACAGGCCCTTCAGAACCTCATGGTCGATCGACGGGAAATAGCGGTAGATGTCGGCGCGCAGCACGTGGGCGTGGTTGTCCCGATGGCGCTCGTAAACGTGGATCGCGGCGTGCGTGCCCTTGCCGGTGCGGTTCGCGAAGGTGTTGCCGATGAAGCCGGTTTCGAAAATCGGGCATATGACGGCGCACAGCGCATGATGCACGACACGGTCGCGGAACGGCGCTGCGGAGACGAGACGCTCCTTGGGATCGCGGACAAGGATCTCGACGTAGCGGCCGGGGCGATAGCTGCCGTCGCGCAATTCGCGCTCCAGGCGCAGCAGCTCGCGTTCGAGGTTGGCGAAGAATGATGCCGCGCCCGGCTTCTTGCGCTTGCCGTTTACGGCCTTCCTGGCGGCGATCAGCAGCGCGTTGAAGCTGGCAATCCTCCCGAACAGGCCCTTATGCTTTTGTCGTGCGGGCATGAATGGCGCCCATAGGTCACTATCCTACTCGGCAGCGCGCACGTGTGGCACCTCGCGCTCGCGCGCCGGGCGAACGTCGGCAGCGTCGACAGTCACGATGGCGATGGTGTCGCCCGCGACCGTCATGAACTCCAGCGTGTAGCCGGCGCCGGCTTGATGCACTGCCACAACGACCCCGATGTCACCGGCGACGATACCATGGTCGGGCAGGTCCCGCGTCAGGACGACCTGCTCATGCTCCTCGATCATGGGTCGCTCCTTGTGGTTCGCACCGTCCTCGGCACCATGGTTATGAGGCGCGGGGCGATGGCGCCAATATCCTGCATCCACACGACGCGCACAACCGGCTCGCGGCCGTCCGGGCACGGCAGCGGTCCGTCGATCTCGTACATGGTGCCGAACGCGGTCTGTTGCACGCTCGAAACGTCGTTCTGGCGGGCGTGTTCCAGGAATGCCGCGCGGACCTCGTCGGGCCGTTGCACTGAGAAGCCGAAGCTGACCAGGAATTTCGCCTTTGCGGCGCCCTTGGGATGCCCGGCATCGAGCAGATAGCCCGTCAGCTTGGCATCCTCGACGACGGCCGCGTCAATGTTGGGCAGATTCGCCACGGTCCTGCCCCGCATCGATAGGCCGTGACGGTCCGCTCGCCTTGGCCCAGCCGCCGACCAGCCGGCCGACCTCGTCGATGGCGCGGGCGGCATGCTCGTAGCGCCTGGGATCGAGATGGCGCTGCTCGTGCGCGAGGCGGAAAAAAAACCGCAGCTTCTCCAATCCGAGGTTGGCGCGGGCGAGATGTGTGCGCCGCTCGCGCGTGTAGGTCGCCTCGATCAGCGCCTCCAGCACGTCGAGCGCGGTGGACTGAATGCGGTCGCCGAGCAGGAAGCGCTGTTCACGGGGAAACCGCGCGATCGTCGGCATCAACCAGTTGAGGAGCTGATAGTGCGCCTCCACGGCGGGACCGGTGCGGCGGGCGTCGTCTCTCATCGCGACCCTCTCAAAATGCCACCGGCGCCGGTCGGCCGCGATGGACCCATGACCGACGCCGGTGTGGTGGACCTTCTTGCCGACGTTCGGCTGCTGTAGGCAACCGGCCGGCGGCCGCACCCAATCATCATGAACGGCCCTGAACGCTCGTCGGGCGGCCAAGCAAGCGCGGATGCACGCATCCGACGGTGCCACTCGCCACCCTGTGCACGCCCGATGCGACCATGATCGCACCGGCTCTGGCGAAGAAAAGCGTACTGGCAGGAGAAAGAACACGAGCAACACGGAAGCCGATGTTGTTGTTCCGGTTGTCGGGTTCGTTCCTGTTGCGGTTCGACGAGCGGAGGTTGTCTGTATTGTTGTTCCAGGAACCGCCGCGAACCACGCGGGAAGACGGGGCCGTTCAGGCTCCGAGCGTGCAAACGCGACATCACGAGATCGGAGACGGAGGCGATACGCGTCCTCCGCAACCTCGATGCCAGAGTCCGCATCACGGAGTCCATGGCTGTAGCCGGGTCATACACCGAAAAAATTGCGGTCCGCCTCCGGCGGAAGAGTTCAGGTCGCGGACGGGATCGACCGACGCGCACAAGACGTAAAGTTGTAAAGGGGCAAGAGGTTAGAGACCCTATGTCCGTCCCGCCGTTGAGGCGACTCACCCTCGATGCGACAGCGAGGGCTGCTCGGAAATTCCGGGCCTATCCTCAACGCAAGGAGGGCGAGCCGTGTCGGATTGTAGCGAAGCTTTCGTCGGAATTGATACCTCGAAGTTGCGGAATGCGGTTGCCGTGGCCGAGGCAGGGCGGAACGGCGGGGTCCGCTTTCTTGGCGAAATTGCCAATACCCCTGAGGCTGTCCGCAAGCTCGTCTCCAAACTCTCGGGGCGCTATCGCCAGCTTCATTTCTGCTACGAAGCGGGACCAACCGGTTATGGCCTATATCGTTTGCTGATCGAGCTAGGGGTCTCCTGCATCGTCGTTGCCCCCTCGCTCATTCCCACGAAGCCCGGCGACAGGGTCAAGACAAACCGGCGCGATGCAGAAGGTTTGGCCAAGTCGCTGCGTGCCGGAGACCTGACCGCAGTGTGGGTGCCAGATGTTCAGCATGAGGCCATTCGCGATCTCGTCCGTGCGCGCGATGCGGCAGTCTGCGACCTACGCGCCAAACGTCAACAGGTCACGTCGTTCCTGCTGCGGCAGGGGCGTCATTTCCCAGGACGCAAGGCTTGGAGCAAGGCGCACGCGCGCTGGATTTCGGAGCAGAGTTTCGATCATCACGCGCACTATCTTGTCTTGCAGGAAGGTCTCGGTGCGGTTCGTGACACTCAGGAAAGGCTCGCACGCATCGAGCGGTCGATCGCAGAACTTGCGTGCGGATGGTCGCTGATGCCAGTCGCACAGGCCATTCAGGCGATGCGCGGCATCGAGTTCGTCGCGGCCGTCACGCTTCTAGCCGAGGTCGGCGACCTCAACCGGTTCCAAAACCCGCGCCAGCTCATGGCGTATCTTGGGCTAGTCCCATCGGAACAATCGACCGGTGACACGGTCAGGCGAGGCTCAATTACAAAAGCCGGCAACAGCGCAGCACGCAGAATGCTCGTCGAATGCGCATGGCATTATCGCCATCCTGCAAGGGTTGGTGCTGCCAAGCAGATCAAGCACGCAGCTCTGCCAAAGCCGGTCGTCGACATCGCATGGAAAGCGCAGGCTCGCTTGTGCGCGCGTTATCGTGCGCTGACCGGCAAAGGCAAGAAATCGACTGTCGCGGTCACTGCCATCGCACGCGAGCTGGCGGCATTCATCTGGGCTATAGGGCGCGAGGTGCAACCGGTAGTCCGGACACAGTAATGTACGCTGGCGCCCGTTGACCGCGCAGGTCCTACTTTGCGTGTGAGCGCGCTCCGTAGAACCTGCTCTCCGTCGGCAGATCAAAGCCGCCATACATCAATCGTGCATGGCGGGGGGCAGAGCCACGGCAGGGCAACTCCCAAAGAACGCTTTGTGGCCGGTCATCGACCGACGCCCGATTAGAGACAGGGAAAGGCCCGGACGAACAATCGGAACTGCGGTAGCCAACCCGCGCATCACAGATTGATCACCGTCGTCTTCAGGCTCTGCCTCCTGTCATGCACGATCGTCCCAAAACTCATTCCGTTGCGGTTGCGAACGGGAGCGGAAAAATCATGCGTTGTGCACTTGACATCGGACATCACAGCGTTCTGGCAGGAGAAAGAACACGAGCAACACGGACGCCGAAGTAGCTGTTCCGGATGACGGGTACGTCCCTGCCGCGGATCGACGAGCGGAGGTCGACTGTATCGATGACCCAGGAACCGCCGCGAACCACGCGGGAAGACGTTTTATCCTTACACCCCTCTTTCCATGAAGCCCCATCAGTCGGCGCGCCGTTGTAGTTTTCGACGTAGCAGTCCTCGACCCACTCGGTGACATTGCCGTGCATGTCGTGCAGGCCGAAGGCATTGGCTCTCTTGGCGCCCACCGCGTGCGTCCGGCTTTCTGAGTTGTCCGAAAACCAAGCGTGCTCGCCAAGCGCCTCATCGTCATCGCCGAAGGAGAAGCGCGTCGCCTTACCGGCCCGTGCGGCGTATTCCCATTCGGCCTCGGTCAGCAGGCGGTAGGTCTTGCCGGTACGCTTCGACAGCCAGTCCACATATTTCTTGGCGTCCTCCCAGCTCACGTTGATAACCGGCTGTCGGCCGCGCCCGAAGTTGGCTGCGGCCACTCCCTCTGCAGGACACCCAGCGTGAGCGACGCAACCGTCCCATTCATCGAACGTCACCTCGAAGCGGCCGATGGCGAGCGCGGCTGAGATCGTGACCTTGCGCTGCGGACCTTCGTCCTTGCTGCGCCCCTGCTCTGTCTCGGGTGAGCCCATCATGAACTCACCGGCCGGAACCGCCACCATCTCGGGGCAGCTCCAGCATTCCTGGAAGCTATCGCTGGCTTTGAGCGCCCGCTCCTTCTCTGCCGTCAATACGCCCGGCATCGTCCCAAGCGTGGGCATGTTCAGATCGGCAAGACGGCGCGCCTGCACCTTCATCGCATTGGGCTCCAGCACGCCGGTGGCGGCAAGGCCGAGCAGACCCACAATGGCCCCTGCGAGTGTTCCGACGAACATCCTTCCCCGCATCGCACTGCGCCAGCAGGCTGTCAGGTAGGCTTTTGCTGGCGCCATGGCGTTGCGGAAATCAGACCGCGCGGCAAGCCTTCGTGCCTCTTTGAGCCGCTCTCGGGGGCGAACGAGATCCCGGCGCCGCCGTCCGCCACCCGCCCACTCTTTCGCTTCGCGCAACACGTCGTCGCGGAGCTTTAGTGCGTCCTTCTGCGCCTCCAGCCAGCCGTCGATCAGGGGCCGGCGCAGCAGCGCCTCGTGCGCCACCTCCAGCGTGCCCGCACCGCGTGTCAGCAGACGTTTAGCGACAAGCGCATCGGTGAGAGGGGCCAGCGCTGCGCGGTCGCCGCTCATCAACTCGGCCTCCTGCGCGACGATGCGCTTGGCCGCGTTCGCCGCCGGGTCCCAGGTCGCGAGCCCGGGGATCAGCAGGCGGCGCAGGCTGTCCTGGCTGCCCGCATTGCCAGCCGCCTTCTGCGCCTCGGCCAGCGCCCGGTCGATCGAGCCCTCGATGCCGCCCATCGCCTCGTAGTCGGCGACCGTCAGCCGCTGCTCTTTGTGGTACAGGTCGAACATGCGCTGCAGGGTGAAGGCCAGCAGCGGCAGCGCGTCGGCGCCGGTCGCCTTGGCGATCAGGGTCTCGACCAGCGCGGGCTCGATGTCGAGACGGCCGACACGGCGGGCGTAGACGGCGGCCGGCCGCGTAATGACATCGCGATAGGCCGACAGCGAGAGCGGCGGCAGCGGACGCATATGCGGCGCGTCGATTCCGAGTTTCGGCACGCGCTGCAACAGCGGGTCGACGCTGTCAGCGCGGATGGTCATCAGGGCGTAGGGATCGAGGCCCTCGGGCGGATGCGCCAGCAGATGGCCCAGCATGGAGATGAAGCGCTCGCTCTCGGCGGCGTCCTCGGCGGCGAACAGCTCCTCGCCCTGGTCGATGGCGATCAGCATCGAGGGCCGCGCGGGTGGTCGGGCATCCTCGGCTGCGAGGCTGCGTGCCTCGGTGACGAGCTTCGCCGCCTCGCTCATGAAGCCGGCCAGCTTCGCGGCTCCAGCCAGCGCGTCTCCCGCCATCAGCTCGGCATTGATCGCGCCGGCCGAGCGCCGGATGCGGTGACGGCCGAACCAGTCCTCCAGGCCCTTGCCGAGGCCCTGCGGCCCCGTGATTACGCCCTTGGCCGGGCGCACGATCGCAAAAGGCACGAACTCGGCGGTGCGAAACAGCTTCGGCCAAAGGCCAGCGCGCAAAAAGCTCGACTTGCCGGCACCGGACGCGGCTTGAATGACCATCAGGCGTGGGCTGCCACGATGGCGCATCTGGCGTAGGTCGCGGATACCGCTCATGATATCGGCCTCGCGGCCGAAGAAGATGCCGGCGGACAACTCGTCGAACGCATCGAGGCCAGGGTAGGGCTGCGCGGCGGGGCGCTCTTTCGGCGGCCAAGCGAAGCTGTCGGGCGCGTGCCCCCAATCGATCAGCTTGGCGTGAATCGCCTCCAGCGCAAGCCGGTTGAAGTCCACGAAGTGCCGGCGGCTTTGGTGCTCGACCTCGACGCGCTCCTCGCGCAGGTCGGCGGACAGATCCATGATCTGGCGGTCCATCCACGGCTTGAGGCGCGGGTCGTCGAGCCGCACGTCGCGCAAGATGGCGACGATCACGTCCTTGCGGTCGTCCTCGGCGCGGCGCACCTCGCGCATGCATTCGTCGCTGTCGAGCGCCTCGGGCGAGGCAAGGAACAGCAGCGCGTCGCAGGCGACGTTGGCCTTGACCAGCGTCTCGCGCCACTTCTCGCCGGCCTGCATGTCGTGCAGGTCGATGAAGACGTCGTCCTCCCCCCAGCCCTTGCCCATCAGCCAGCGCTGGAAGGCGAGTGCCTGGATGTTATCCTTGCTGGAGTGCGAAATGAATAGACGCGGCACTGCAATTGCTCCCCCCGACGGGCCAATAATCCGAGGCTACCGTGCCTAGGGGTGGATGTCATCGGGATGGGCATTGCAACGGTGGCGGCCGGGTATGGCGGACACCGGGTGTTGCTCGATAGCCACCTTGCAATCGACGTTCGGCCCAACCTCCAGCGACTGGCCGATACTGTCCGCTGACCTCCTAAGAACCGGACGAACCGAACGCTCAACGGCGCCGATCGGGCGACGGACGAAAGTGGCCCCTTACGGTGGGTGCGGCGACGTCCGAGATCACGGTAGGTATCTGGCTCCATTCCTGACGTTGCCCGGCGTCGTCGTCAAGGCAACCGAGCGGTGCCCGTTCGTACTGTGTTCCTCGACTTTCTGCTTTTGCTGTGGTGCTTCTGTTGCGGCATCACCGGCACGGTGATGGGCGAGGTTGCAACCTGCGGCGTTTCCGCGATCAATTCAGCCGATGGCGGCTTCGGCGTTGGTGGAACGGCTCGATGACGCGACGTTGGAAACAGTGATGGAGGTCGCCCGTTCGCTCGACCGGCGCGGACGCGGCTGAAGGAACGCGTGCGTCGCGCCGCCTTAAGGCTTTTAGAAGGAACTCGGCCGACGGAGGGCGAGGTCCGCGCTCTCGTAGATTCCCACATTCACCGCAACCTGCCGTGCCGTCGATACTGGCGTCCTTCGACTCGGACGCGCGCGCGGACGCGAGATTCCCGCGTTCACCACTAGAAGCCTCAGCCAAGAGTCGATAGGTTCGTAACTCGTTGGTGTGGCGTAATTTTCTGTCAAGATGCCGGGTTTCACGCTAAGTTCATGCATCGCCCCATCAAGCGAGTGAGACATGACCTTAGACCATCGCCTGTTGACTGGGAGCTGGCGCAGCACGATCGATCCGAACCGTTACGTCCTGATCGGGATCAGCCGTTCAAGTCCGCGAGGCCGAGCAGGGTATCGCCGGTATCCGGCTCTGATACCGGGCCACTGGTACCGGGATCGAATGCCGGATGAGGCATGGACGGCCCGGTACGAAGCGGAAGTGCTCGGCTGTTTGAACCCGCGGAGGGTGCTCGATGACCTCTCGGCGATGGCTGGGGGGCGTACGGCAGTCCTGCTGTGTTGGGAGCCCCCGCCGCCGGACCTAGCGTGGTGTCACCGGGCCCTGGTCTCAAGTTGGCTGCAGGAGCAACTCGGTGTCGAGGTGCCCGAGTTAGGATACGAACATCTCGGTTGCGGCTGCCGGCATCCGAAGTTGCCGTCTAACTTGCGAAAGTGACTGAGCAGTTCAGGGGCGCCACGTTAGCTCTGCTTCGCGGTTTGTGGCTGTCAGTGTTCGGGTTCGTTGTGATCACAGTGTGTCATGTGTTAAACGTGCTAATGTGTTGACAAGTATAAAGTTTTTGCACAGCCGACCCCGTCCAAGATTTGACGTGGCCGCGTATGCCAGCTACTTCCTCCCGTCACCAAAGAGGTCTGCAACGTTCACTGGCACGCTGATATGACGTCCACGTTCGAGCCCCGTCTGACGTTTAAGGAGGCAGCCGCATTGTGCGAGCGGGAGCTTGCGCCCGGCTGTGGAATTACACCGCGAACGTTGAAGGGCGCCAAGGATGACGGCAAGCTGCAAGCAGGCAAGCTCAAAGGTCTTAATGTCACTTGGCGCTCTGCGCTGATTCAATGGATTGAGGCCACCAATTGTCCCGCCCCCGCAAAGGTCCCCGCCTCTACCTCCGACCCGCGCGGCATGATCGCGATGCCGCGATCTACTACATCCGAGACGGATCGCGTGAGATCAGCACGGGATGCGGCCCTGAGCGCTATCAGGAAGCTGAGCAAGCCCTCGCGGCCTACATCGCTGCAAAGTATGCGCCGGCTTACGGCAAGTCAGACGCCGGGCTCGTCGACATCCTGATCGACGACGTCATTGCGGCTTACGTCGGGGAGCACGCGCCCCACACGGCGGAACCTGGGTTCATAGCGCACACAGCCAAGCCGATCTTGGAATGGTGGAGCGGCAAGACGCTCGCTGATGTCAGAGGCAAGAGCTGCCGGGACTACGTCTCCTGGCGCACGGAGCAATTCGTCTTGATTACGAAGAAACCGCGGCAGGACGGGTCCATCCCGAAACCTAGGCGGGTCAGCGAGGCAACAGCTCGTCATGAGTTGAGTACACTACGTGCAGCCATCAATCACTGGCACCGTGAGCATGGGCCCTTGCCGGCAGTGCCCGCGGTGACGCTGCCCGAGCCAGCAGACCCGAAGGACGACTGGCTGACCCGATCGCAAGCCGCGCAGATGATCAAGTTTGGGCGTCGAACCCGACTTTGCGGCCACATCCCGCGCCTCGTGCTGATCGGGATCTATACCGGTACCCGCCCGGGTGCGATCCTTGGTCTGAAGTGGCTGCCCAGCACCGACAGCGGCTGGATCGACCTCGATGCTGGGGTTCTCCACCGTCGCGGTTCTGATCAGCGCAGGTCGCGCAAGCGACAACCGCCGGTGAGGCTTCCGGATCGTTTGCTTGTCCATTTGCGGCGTTGGCGGCAGGCCGACCTCGAGCTGGCCGCACGGCTCAAGACACCTGTGCTCAACGTGGTCCACTACTACGGAGACCGAGTGCAGAAGCTGCGGCGCTCGTGGCACACGATCGCAAAGGCCGCAGGGGTGCCCGACGCCACGCCTCACATTGTGCGTCACACGGCGGCGACGTGGCTGATGCAGGCGGGCGCAGACATCTATCAGGCCGCGGGGTTCCTCGGCATGAGCGTGGAAACGCTGCTCCGCGTCTACGGCCACCACCACCCCGACTTCCAGTCCGAGGTCGCGAACTCTGCACGTGGCCGCAATCGGCATACCGTGACCGGTACGAAGCCGGTACGCGCCCCAGATACGCCCCAGAAACCCCAGGCAAATGACGTGAACGAAGGGCCACCAGCGTCCGTTATCGCCATGAAACGTCGAGGAAAACCGGCATGACGACTATCTTCGGGAGCAAGGGGTCGGGAGTTCGAATCTCCCCGCTCCGACCAAACTTTTCAAATACTTAGCTGGTGTGTGGGCCAGGGTGGTTGCGAGAACGTTTTGGCGAGTTGCCAATGTCTCGTTCTGTTCTCGTTCACTTACTCTTCGGCAGCTTCCCGATCGCGATTGCAGCCATTCGTTCTTGGCTGGCCGCGCGCACGTATCTTGACACGCTGTCGGGGGATGAATGTCCGGTCACGGACATGATTTGTCGCTCCGAGGCTCCTGCATCAGCCAGCGCGCTGGCCGCCATGTGCCTGAGACCGTGAAATGACACGCCGCGCATGCCCAGCTTATCGAGGGCCTCGCGTAGCTCGCGGGTGAAATTCCGAGGGTCCCAGGCCTTTCCGGTTGGCGACAGGCAGATCAAGAGGCCGGTTCGGGGCAAACCATCCAAATGCGCCTTGAGGCGCTCGTGCGCCGGGATTACGAGCGGGGTTCCGGTCTTGCTTTGACGAAGCCGGATAGTGCGGCCGTCGTATGCAGCCCAGTTCAATCGGAGAATGTCGCCGCGGCGCTGAGAGGTGTAGCGGCCCAGAAGGTACGCTGTCAGTGCCCAAGTGGGAACGCGGCCTTCTCTGCAGGCAGCTTCAAATATCTCGGCCTCCGGCTCGGTCCAGGCGCGGTAGTGGCCGCCACCGCCAAGGCTCTCGATACCGACAGCCGGATTGATATCGATCGCTTCGTCGGAAACGGCGAGGGCGAACAGGCGCCGCGCGACTTGGAGGAAAATGTCTGCCGTTCGAGGTCGATTGCTGAGAGTATCGCGCAACTCGCGGATGTGCCGCCGGCGGATCTCGGCAACTGGAAAGGGCCGGATCGGAGCGAGTTCGTCGAGTAGCCGACGGTGATGCCACTGGGTTTGTTTGGCCAATTTCCGGTACTGCGGTGTCAACAAGTAAGCCTTGATGAGGGCTCCTACGGTTCCTTCACTGGGCTCGGCTCGACCCGATTGGCGCTGGGCAAGCAGCTCTGCATACCGGCGGTGGAAATCGGGGCAGGATGCGTCCGTCGGCAGCGGTGCTCGCGTGCCGTCGCCGAACCTGAAGTACAGGTAGGTCCGCTCTTTTTTGCGGACCTTCTGGACATACTTAGGCAGTGCGTTTTGCCTTGGCATCGCGGATGGCCTCGATGATCGGATCCCCTACTATAGCGGTGCCGGCTTGATCGGCATTACCTGCGATCCACGAGTCCAGCGCAGAGATCGACCATCGGTAGCACCTTGATCGTAGCCGTATCGGTTGTGGCAGGTTGCCAGCCGCGACCTCCTTTCGAAAGGTGCGGGTGCTCAGTCCAAAATAGGCTGCAGTCTGACCAGCGGTGAGTGTCGCGGGTCGGAGCCCGATGATGTCGAGTGTTGTCGGCACTGCCGAACCAACTGCTTGTGGCATTGTCAGGCCTCTGGATGCACAGGATGCACTCCCATTGCCTCGCCGATTTGCCTCGCAGGTCCAACATCAACCGCCGAAATTTGAACGACACGGCACCAAATGTGGCGTAAGTGCATCACTTATAACACATTTTGTGGTATTCAACCGTGCACGCTGTGGATATCTTTCCCGATCACCGGAGGTTAGGTGATGCGTTTGTTGTTCGTGATGCTGTTCATTGTCGGCATATGTTGCACCGCAGCCGGAGCACAGGATGCTGTGCTGCTACAGGATCGAGAGGCGCTATGTCCGATCGTGCCTGAGCCGCTCGTTTCAAAGATTGCCGCCGAGGTGAAGGGCAAAGGGCAGTGCTCGGTGGCTTGTAGCGGGTGCGGATGCAAAGGCGGCCCTGGCTACCGCCATGGTGGTGATTGCGTAGCCTGGAAAGATCTCGTCAAAAAATGCGGGGCCGCCCCTCACGCGGGATGCACACGGGAATGTACTCCTGTGAAGCAAGGCTGTTTGGGTCGGGCTTGGATCATCCCACTCGCCGCCGCGCTCGGATTGGCGATCCAGTTCCAACGCGCTGATGCGCCGGCGTCATCCGCCGCATCACAAGAGAACGAAAAGGCTGACCAGCGAAGCGCGGAACAGCAAGTGCGCAAGCGCTAAGCCGGTCTTCGATTTGGTGAGTTGCACTATCGACCGCTTTTGTTGTGCCGCGCCAAGCAGGCAATAAGGTTCTCTTCGTCGTCTCGGTTGCTCTGCTCGATGTTCGGGTCGCGGCGAGTGTCGCGCCGACCATACATTGCGATCATGTGCAGCGAGTAGAGGTCAAGGCCTTTGCATCGTTCGAAAACTTCGCGCCGACATTCCGTTGCGTAGACTTGGTTGAGACGGTCGAACCAGGTCCGGTGCGGGCCGCCTTGACCGAAGCCGTAGAAGTTGAAGCTTTCCGAACTGCGGAAGCCCTTCATCTGCGTGTATAAGGTTCGGACGTCGTCGAGACATGCTGCTCCCGCTGATGAGTTCACAGTGGTGACGAGAGCAAGGGTCAAGATGGTGGCGCGCATCGTCGAACCTCCAGATTGGTCTTCCCGCCCAGCGTATTGCACCTGGACGGCAGTTTGTAGTTCGGGGGCTACGCACCATCCGGAAACACCATTTGCCCGTCAGCGGGCACTCTACGTGGCTCCGCTGCGTTGTGCCATGCAACTCAATTCGGCTGATACGGCGCCGCTGACACAAGCGTGTCAGTCAGATATTCCAGCATCATGTTGGCCAGCGACACCAGACGATCAACCTCTCGGTCGCGCCCTGCCAGTGCCGCACTCTCAATGTCGGAAACGGTCTTAGCCAGCATGGCCGTGCCTCTGGCGAGCCGATCGATTTTGAAAAATAGCGCGGCCTCGTCGGCCTTGTACGATCCCGTCGCCGATGTTGCCCGTGCTGTGTTCGCGGTGATTTTCATGTTCGACGTCCCTAGTTCAGTACGGGATGCTTTTGAGGCGCTTACGGCGCTCTGCCGACTCGCGATTGAGGCGCTTCGTCTGCGCATCCCGATCCATGCGTTCCTTTGCAGCCTTTGCATCGTTACGCCACCATGCCCAGCGAAGGACTTTCTCATCCGGTTGCTGAACCTGCTTCCTCTCGACGACGTGCTTGATTGCGGGCCAGCCAACCTCATCGGCCAGAACGGCAAGATCGGATACGCCGGCTGGGGAGTTGAGCCACCTATTGCGGGTAGGCACGCCGCGCTTGTTTGCTTCGTTCAGCAGCCACGGGGACCAAGTCGAGGCTTCGCGGAACAGCCGCGGGAGTTTGAGCGGCGCGGCGAAGACGTAATCATCGGAACCACAACCAAGGCGCTCGTCCATGCGCTGTGCCAAGTACGCTAACGACCGGATCGTGTCTCCATCGGCGGTTGCTTCTGCTATGACGCAAACGATCGATCGGAGAAGACCGTCGCTGGGTAGGCCGGCATGTCGGCTGTCGAGCCAGGCGACGATCTCCCTCACTTGGCGCAGAACTTCTGGGCGGGTCAGATGCTCCGGAACTGGTCGGCCAACATAGGCGATTGCGTCGGCCCAGGTGTCGTGTGTTATGCGGTTCTCGAAAGACTTCGTTGAAGGCAGATTGACATCGAACGACGTCCCTAGCTTCCAATCTGTCAATCGACCGCCACCGGCATCGGCGGCGAAGCCGGTGGTGCCGGAAGCGCCGCAGGCAGTCTGTGGTGGTGTAGCTTTCAGTAATGCTGGCCTTCTCTCAGTAGATTGTACTTCTTTCAGTTCTATATGTGTGGGATCAAATTTGGCGGGCACATTTTTGGCGGGCACATTTTTGGCATTCTGAGACAGGTCTTCGAAGGTAACCCCTGGCCGCGCGACCCACATTTTCCCGTTCGGTCCAACCGCACTTTCGATATGTGGCCGGACGGCCTCGATCAGGCTTCGCCTCGTACCAGATGCGGTTATGCCGATCCGTGCGCAGGCCGCGGCGAGAGTCATCGGCCGCGGCGAGAGTCGAACCACCGCAACCAAAGCGGCCGGATAAGGGCTCTTGCCTTTCAGCAGGCTCACCGGCACGACGACGTAACCATCCGACTTCTTGTTCAGCGTTTCGACGGCAAAACCTTGCCCGTGCTGCTGTCGGTGCAGCACCTCAGCGGAGACCACAAGGCGCAGCGCTGTCTGGAACTGACGCCGGCTGATGCCATAGTGTTTGCGCATCGCGATTTCGTTCAGCGTGTTACCCAGATCGAGCTTGGCGGCGAGGAGCCGGATTGCGGCTGCGCTCGGCTTACCCCGGTCAAGGAGCACGCCAAGCCAATTGTTCGCGATCCTGACCACCGGCTCAATCTTAGGCTTTTGGGATGCCTCGGTAGTACTGCGTGGATGAGCGGGATCGCTTTTGAAAGCTGGCTCTGCTTGCTGGTGGATCATCTTGCGTGCCGCCGCCGAATCAGCTAAGCGACCCCTTGTCGATTTGATTTGATGTGCCCCTACCGAGGGCGGATCACACACTGCTAAACACGACGCGCCGCCTTGCCGGGCTGGCGCGTTTCCTTTTTCCCGGTGCAGCGATTTGCCCGAGGCCGCAAGCGCGACCGCGACACTTTGTGGGGGAAATCGGTGGTCGTGACCCCACCCGGAGACCTCCCTACGATCTACCTACGCACTGCTGGAAGCCCGTGACGCGCGCGGGGACAGTCTGCGCGACCAAGGCGACTAGGGGCCCGGATATCCGGCACGATACTGGGTATTGATCTTGGTAATCGATCGTGGAAGCCCATTCCGCCCGCGCGTGTTAGTCCGGCTGCGGAAAACTCCGATTCTTTGCCCAACGATCCAGCATCTGTTGCCGTAGCCGTTCCCGGAACTCCGGCGACTTCGGGCCGGTGCTCAGGCCGCCGTGAAGCTTGCATCGACCGTTCCTAGCGATGGCGATGCCTCGACACGAACCTCCAGCGCGCGTCCGCGCGCCGCAACGAAAGCGATCGCCGCGCCACGGGCTCGCCTCGGCGTGGGACACCATGATGGTGCCATCGGGCATGTCGTGCTGGTAGAGCCGACGCTGGCGTTTCACGGCAACGCTCCCACGCTACGTCCGCTGTCGAAGTCGCCGCCTGCGATGAGACCGCTGGGCGGCAATCGACCTTCCTGATTGAAGGGACGCCACGTGACGGCCACCGGGCCGATCGTTCGGGTCTCGAGGACGCTGCGCCGCGCTGCGGACGCAATGTCGACACGCATTGCTGGGCTCGCCGATCCGCGCCACCTAGTTTCCAGGACACCGACGTGGCCGCGGTTGAATAGGATGCGGCACGCGTCGTTTTCGGGATCTCGCGATCCAACGATCAGCAACTCTCCGGTCGCCGCGTCGAGCACGTTGTAGCCCTGCCGGCGGCCACGCCGAGAGGACTCCAGTAGCACTGTCATGACGTTGGCACGGGATGCCGAGGGTTTGGCAGGGGATGCCCGCGCGAGCGATTTCAACGTGGTAGCCATTGGTCTCTCCTGCGAAAAGATCAGCGTCGCCAATGGCGACGGTATTCGTTGCAACGCATCACCTCAGTGCAGGGTAGTAGCCGGGGGCCGTGCCCAACGCGGCCGACCACGTGCTCGACGAAGCGGTTGTGGCCCGAGGTGGTGCACCGCCTCGTGATGCAACGCGCACGCGAAGATCACCTGCAACTCGGCGCCAATGCGGTACGATGGGTGGTGGGCATGCTGTGCGGGGCGTTCGCATCCGACGACCTCGCACAATGCGGGTCGATCCAGATCGCCACGGCGGATCGCCGCCCGCTGCGGCGCGACAATCAGTCGTTGACCTGATGCGAGCCCTACTTCCTCTTGATCTGGGCTAGCGCGTCCCGGATTGCGGTTTGGCTTACACCGAACTGGCGCGCAATGACTGTCGGCTTGATGCCAGCTCCAAGTGCTGCGCGGATCGCGTGAAGCTTGGCAGTCGTGAGGGGAGCCGGGCCAAGATCCGGTGCCCGCGAGCCAGGCGTCGACTTGGACTTCGACGAAGAACTCGCACTGTAGCGCATGGCTGGAGGAGCCGGTGCTGCGACCGGCGGGTTCCGTCTCTCCAACTCGGCGGTAACGGAAGCCGCGAGCTGTTTAAGATCCGCGTCCGTCAACTGGCGGAGCGCCCACCCTAGATCGGCCGGCAGGATATAGGGCGTCGGCGCTGGCGAAACAGAACGTGATTTCATCTGCTCCGCCCGCGATGGAGCGGCCTCAAAGAGATCAGGTGTCTGATTGGGCGAACGGCGAGACCTTACCATCCGCAGGATTGTGGCTCGAATTGCTGCTCCCTGCAAAGCCATTGAAGAGGGCGGGCCTTCTTGACCGATCCGAGCCGATCGGATCAATTGGGAAGCGGCTTGGTCTGCTCTCTGGTGTCAAGCAGAGGTGGGCGTGATCTCAGCAGATGACCCAGACTGTGTGAAAACCCCATCCATGCTATGATTCCCTTGCTGAATCGGCGGGGGCTTCGATGGCGGCATTCGTGCAGGGGGCGGATCGGGGGCAGGCGGCATTGTTGCCTGAATGCCTCGAT
>CANJPN010000001.1 GCA_947475855.1 Bradyrhizobiaceae bacterium | reverse complement strand
GCACCCCTTCAACGTGCTCGCCGAATTGATCACCTCGTACTTCCCCAGCTTCGCGTTCGCGTGGTCCGCATATGCGGTGTCGACCAGCTTCTCCACGGGGAACTTCTGCTGGATCGAGCCTTGCGCGTGGAACCAGTCTTGTACGTCGAGGATGTTGGCGACGCTGGCCCGGCCATAGGGACTGCGCGACGGCCAAGGCAGCTTCTCGAGCACCTCCTGGCGCTTCTCGATCCCCGTCTTCTGCGCGAGTTCCACGACCTCGGCCCGGTTCGGTCCCCCATGATAGGCCTGGCAGTATTCACGCACGCCGCGCATGTACGCGGCGTAGTAATCCCGCACCAGTTGCGGGTTCTTCGCCGCCCAGTCGGTGTTGATGAAAACCTGTGCGCTGGAGAACGGCCCCTTCTCGATCACGGCTTCCGGATCGATCAGCTCGAAACCGACACCGCGTTCGAATATCGGCGCGTAGAACGGCGAGATCACGATCGCCGCATCGACCGACTTATTGGTCAGCGCGATCACCATCTGCGGGAACGGGATCACCTTGAGATCGATGTCCTTCAGCGACAGCCCGCCCGACGCGACGATCTTGCCGATCTCGTAGGTCGTGATCGCGCCAGGCCCGCCGTTCGACGCGACGACCTTGCCTTTGAGGTCGGCGGGCGACTTGATCTGGTCCTTCAAGTCCGCTCGCACGACGAACTTGTGGTTGTTGGGCGCGGACACGCGATCCGACGCGATGATGATCGGGAACTTCTTGGCGAGCGCATTGAAATACCCCGCCGCCAGCCCGCCCTCGATGATGTTGAACTGCCCGGCGGCGAGCAGCGCCATGGCGTCCGCCGACGTGTCGAGATCGTCGACCGTCGCTTCGATCCCGTATTCCTTGAAATAGCCCTTCGTGATCGAGATCTGGTTCGCCAGCGTGATCACCGAGCGGACCACGCCGACCTTGACGGTGTGCTGCTGTGCGCTGGCAGGAAGAGCAAACACGGCGAGCGAGGCAAGTGCGAGAAAGGTGCGTTTCATGGGCGTTCCCGATGGTGTCAGACCCTCCGGGTCTGACACCGGAAGGTGCGTGCTGATGACATGGAATATCGACGGCCGATACCCGGTGTCAGACCCGGAGGGGCTGACACCCCTCGCGCGCTACTTGCAGCCGTCCAGCTTGCTGTCCTTGTTCGCCAGCTCGAATTTCGGCAGTTGCTTGGTTGCCCAGTCGACGAAGCTGTAGTCGACGAGTTTCTCGATCGGGAAGGTTTTCTTGATCATCTTCTGCTCGAGGTAGAACTTCTGCACGTCGAGAATGCTCTTCTCGTCGACGCGCCCGTCGACTGGCCGGGCGGTCCAGAAGCCGTCGAGCACCTCGCGTCGCGTCTCTACCTTCGATTTGATCAGCAGATCGATGATCTCGTTGCGAACCGGGGCGCCGTGATAGCCCTGGCACCAATCCCGGCCGCCCTTGAGATAGGCAAGGTAGAAGCGGTTTGCGACATCGGTGTTCTTGGCGAGCCAATCCGTGTTGGCGAAGTTGACGGATATCGTCACGGGGCCAGGCACGAGCTTGTCGGCGTCGCCGAACGGCAGTGCGATGCCCTGCTTCTCGTAGGACAGCGTCCACGGCGGAATGACGAGCCCCGCGTCGACAGCCTTGTTGGCGAACGCAACCGCGTACTGCGGGAACGGGAAGATCTTGATGTTGACGTCGTTGAGCGTGAGGCCATGCGGCTCCAGCATCTTGCCTATTTCATAGGTGGAGATCGAGCCTGGCCCGTTCGAGGCGATGTTGCGCCCCTTCATGTCCTTCATCGACTTGATCTCGTCCTTGAGATCGGGACGGATCATCAGGTTGTGGCCCGCCGGGAAAGCCACGCGCGAAATCGTGATGGTGACCGGCAGGCCGCGGTCGACCGCATTGAAGTATCCGGCAGAGACGCCGGCACCCACGATCTGAAGCTGGCCCTGGGCGACGAGTGACAGTGCGTCCGCGGCCGTGTCGATGTCCTGCATCTCGACATCGATGCCGGCTTCCTTGAAATAGCCGCGCTCGACCGCGATCAGCATGGCCCCGTTCGAGACCGATTTCGCGAGTGCGACCTTTACTTTGTCCAGCGGCTTCTGCGCCTGCGCGTACCCGACGGTAGCGATCGTGGCGACAGTTGCTGCGAGCAGCGACCTGATTACGGACATTCGTGTTCCTCCCGGTTTCTCAGCGTGGTTCTTATCATTGCGGCCGCGAATTTTCGACTCGGCCGTAGGGTGCAGCGAAGCGTACCGCACCATTGCCTGAACGAGCGATATCCGGTGCGGTACGCGCTGAAGCGCTACCGCACCCTACGCCTTCACGAGCCAGCGCCCGCGTTCGGGATCACGGTCGAGACGGCCGGCCGTCCGCAGCACGTCGAGCGCCCGCACGATCTCGCGGCCGTCCTCGCTTCCCGTGGCCGCCATCAGCTCCTCGAAGTACTTCGGCCCATCGAGAAGCGCGGCTTCGACACTGGCGAACTTCGCGCCCTTGTACGTCGGCGGCGCCGGAACCTGGTGCTCCAGCTTTTCCATGGCGCCGATAGGCCAGGTCAGATCGTAGCCCGCCTTGCCGCCGACCCGCGCGCCGTTGAGCGAGGGATCGAGCGCGAGCGTGCGCGTACCCGATGCGATGATCAGGTCGCGGTCGGGTTGGAACCGCGTGGCGAGCGCCCAGTCCATCTGCTGGTCGGAGGTGATGTCGATGTCGGGATCGACCACGAACACGTTCTTCACGTTGGCGAGCGAGGCGAAGCATGAATGGATCGCGTTGCGCGCCTCGCCCGGTACGCGCTGGCGCATCTTCACCCGCACGTTGAAGCTGCCGCCGGAAGATCCCGTGACATGCACGCCCAACGGTTCGCGCACCGCCAATTGCAGGGCATTCCATACGATGACCTCGGTGCGGATCACGTTCAGCATCGAGGTATCGGTGCCGGCGAGCGAGGTGCCGGAAATCGTGCTCGTCTGGAACAGCGCATCGCGGCGGTGGGTAATGGCCGTCAGCCGGAAAACCGGATTGCGCTTGACCGCGCCGTAGTAGCCCAGGAACTCCCCGTAGGGGCCTTCCATCTCGGTGTAGCCTTTGGCGTCGAAATACCCCTCCAGCACATATTCGGCGTCTGCGGGAACGCGGATGTCGTTGGTCACGCACTTCACGACCGGCACCGGCGCACCGCGCATGGAAGAGATCAATCCGAGTTCGTCGACGGGCAGCCGCATGGTGCCGGTGACGTGGTCGATCGGGTGGCAGCCCACGACGAACGCCACCGGGAGATGCTTGCCCGCCGCGACGCTTGCCTCGAACATCGCGCGCAGATCGGACGGCGCGATGAGATCGACGCCCGCCTCATGTGGCCCCCTCAGCATCAGCCGGCGGATTCCGACGTTGGTCATGCCCGTCTTGGGATCGACCACGAAATCGAGCGAGGAGGATATATACGGCCCGCCGTCGGAGCCGTGCTGCAGATGGACCGGCAGTTTCGTCAGATCGGCGGCTTTGCCTTCGAGCACGACCTGCTGGCATGGCGCGTCGGCACGAGCGACGTCGACGAGCACGGGCGCATTGCGGCAGCGGCGCTGGACCTCCAGGGCAAGCCGATCCGGCTCGACGCCGAACGCGGTTGCGAGCCGCGCACGGCTGGCGCAGACGCCACCGACGAGTTCTTGTCCCTCGGGCCCTGCCTTGCGGAAATGGACCGCCCGCGGGTTGCCTTCGAGCACGGCTGCGACGTTCGCCAGCGGAACCGGCTCGCTCCGGGTCTCCAGTTCCTCGGTATTGGCGAGCCTTTCGATGAACCGGCGCAGGCGGAACTGGTCCGTGTCTGGCGTGGTGCCCTTGGCCCCGTTCGTGTCCATCGCATTCATGTGGCCGTTCCCTTCCTTCGCTTGGCGTCGCGGCGACTTTTCTCCCAGGCTTGGGATGTAAGCAACCCCAAAGGTTGGCGGTGATTTGCGGACATGTGGCGCGAATGGTCTTGCCCGGTGGCGGCGGCTTGTGGCCTGATGGCGGCTCGGATCGGGCGTGAGGGGGCTATGGCCGAGGACGCGGCGTCAGGCGCTGGCCGACATCGAGCTCGAGGACCCGATCCTGCGCGGCATCACCGATCGCAACGTCTGCGACCGCCGCGGCCCGCTCTCGCTCGACTATTGGACCCGCCTGCCCGGCCAGATGTGGCGCTCGGTGCGGCAGGCGTGGTGATGGCCGACACCTCGCCTCGTCATCGCAGACGTAGGGTGCGGTAAGCGAAGCGCACCGCACCGATTTCCGGCAACCCGGTGCGGTACGGGCAGACGCCCTACCGCACCCTACATGCCCAGCGTCCGTGGTGATGGCCCTCGGTCATTGGTGGTACCCCCAAAGCCCCCACACGCCGTCATGGTCCGCGCAGGCGGACCATCCACGACACGCTGGGAGTTGAGGGCACGGTGTCGTGGATGCCCCGGCTGAACCGGGGCATGACGACGGCATTTTAGTTCGGCGCCACATGAAGCTGGCTTCGCGGTAACGCGCGTCATGCGCCAACCTATGTTCCCAAATCAATGCCCGATCAGGTTCCGCATCTCTGCGCCGCGTCCGGCGAGAAACAACCGCATATTCTCGATCAGGATCGGCATCATGTGCTGCTCGTACTCGGCGAAATATCCGCCGATGTGCGGCGACAGCAGCACGTTCGGCATCTCCCACAGCGGGCTCGCAGCATCGAGCGGCGTGCGGGCGACGACGTCGAGGCCGGCGCCCGCGATGCGTCCCTTGGCCAGCACGTCGATCAGCGCCGTCTCGTCCACAGTCTCGCCTCGCCCGACGTTGATGAACACCGCCGACGGCTTCATCGCCTCGAGCACCGCGCGGCTGATCGTATTCTGATACTCCGTCCCCCCGGGCAGCACGTCGACGAGCACATCGACCTTGGCGACTTCGGTCGCGAGGTCGGCCACCGCGATCGACCGGTCGAAACCCTCCACGGCTCTCGGACTGCGCGTCGCCACGATCGTCGTCATGCCGAACGCCTGCAGCAGCGAGCCGATCGCGCTGCCGCTCACGCCGGAACCGACGACAAGCGCGGTCTTGCCCGCGAGCAGCGGCCAGGGATTACCGCGCTCCCACACCTTGGCGTGCTGATTGTCGACGAGACGCCGGACATTGCGCGTGACGCCCAGCAGCAACATCGCAACCGTTTCGCGCATCGGCGCGCCGTGGATGCCCCGCGCGCTGGTCAGCAGCGTCTCCTTGCGCAGACCGGGCGACTTCAGGAAGTGATCGACGCCGGTCGCCAACGACTGGATCCACTTGAGCCGGCGCGCGCCCATCATCAGGCCGTCGTCGATCGCCACCCCGAAGGCCACCAGCACGTCCACCCGGTCGAGCGGCACCACGATCTCGGCCAGCGTGCCCGCGGTGTGGACGTCGAGCACGGGGAACGCCTCGCGCAGATGCCGCGCATATTCGTCGGCGAACCGCTCGAGCACGAGCACCTGGGTGCGGACGGGGGGCGGGGGGGCTGTCATCTCGGCTCCGGCGATGGCGTCGTTCGAGCCTCTCAACACCATCGCGCCGTCACCTGTAAAGCACCCTCGCCCCCGGCGGGTTGGCAATCGTGCCCGCAATGCACTAACCAGCGAGCCTCAGATCGCAGCGCGAGAACCGAGGAAACGCCCATGTCCCGTCCCGTCTATCTCGTCGGAAGCGTGCCCATGGCCGACGCCGGGGAAGTGTTCCGCACCATCGGCGGCAAGCTCGGCTCGCACCTGCGATGGCTGCCCGACGGCGAAACCGGCGAGCGCCTGGATTGGATCACCTGGCTCGAACCGATCTTCCGCGACGATCCCGCGCTGATGCCGTCCGGCAAGCTGTTCCGAGTCCACGACGGCGCCGATCCGCACGTCCGCTACACGCTGCGTCCCGGCAAGAAGCCCTCGGACGTCACCTTCGCCAACCTCTTCTACGCCGACAAGGCGATCCAATCTTATGCCGCGCTGAGAGAGGCGAAGCGCGACGGCGCCGTGCCGGCCCATGTCAAACTGCAGGTCGATCTGGTGCCGGCGCATTCCGTGCTGTGGCTCTATGTCGAGGACGACCTGCAGGCGGCGCTGGACCCGATCTATAATGCGGCCGTGAAGCGCGAGATCGACAAGATCGCAGCGGCGATCCCAGCGTCCGATGTCGCGATCCAGCTCGATGTGGCCTCGGCCGTGTTCGCCCGCCTGCAACGCGGACAGGCATCGAGCTACGGCGCGACCAAGTCCGACATGCAGGCGCGCTTTGCCGACATCCTGATCGACCTCGCGGGGCACGTTCCCGCGGGCATCGATCTGCTGTTCCACTTCTGCTACGGCGACGCCAATCACAAGCACGTCGTCGAACCCACCGACATGGGAGACATGGTCGATCTCGCCAACGAGTTGACCCGCCGCGTGCCGCGTCCGATCCAGTTGATCCACATGCCCGTGCCGCGCGATCGTTCCGACGACGCCTATTTCGAGCCGCTGCGACGGCTGGCGTTGAGCGCCAAGACGCTGCTGGTCCTCGGCCTCGTGCATCACACGGACGGCCTGGACGGCACGCGCCGCCGCATGGCGACGGCACAGCGCTACCGCCGCGACTTCGGGATCGGCACCGAATGCGGTTTCGGCCGCCGCCGGGTGGAGACCATCCCGGAATTGATCGATATTCATGCGAAGGCTGCCGAGGTGTAACATAAGCAGCCCCGGAGATTTACCCGCAGGGAGGCATACCAATGTTCAATTCAGCGACCCGCCGCAACCTTATGGCTGTCGCGGCTGCCCTCGGCACAGCCGTGTCTCTGGCCCAAGCACAGGCCCAAACCCAAGTATGGCCGCAGCGTTCCGTGACGCTGATCGTCTCGCAGGCCGCCGGGGCCAGCCCGGACGTGATGGCCCGCCTGATCGCAGATCGTCTCACCGCCCAATTGAAACAGGGCGTGATCGTCGAGAACAAACCGGGCGGCGGCAATGTGATCGGCACGGTCGCGGCAGCCAGAGCAGCCCCGGACGGCAACACGTTCTTCTTCGCGACCTCGGCCGCGCTCGTGAACAATCCGTTCCTGATGAAGGCGCTGACCTACGATCCCGTGAAGGATTTCGTGCCAGTCGCCCTCGTCACCCGCTCGAGCCAGCTCTTCGTCGTCCATCCGGATGTGCCAGCCAAGACGCTGCCGGAGCTGATCGCGCTCGAAAAGAAGGAGCCGGGCAAGTTCTCGGTCGCCGTCGACAGTCCCCGCAACCTCGCCGGCGTGACGGCGCAAGCCTTCAATCTCAGGGCCGGCACGAAGATGGTGCTGGTGCCCTATCCCAACATCAACAGCGGCGTGCAGGACACGCTCGCCGGCCGAGTCCAGGTCGGCGTGTTCTCTGTCTCGATCGTCGAGGCCCTCGTGCGGGACGGCAAGCTGCGCGCGATCGCCAGCGTCGCCGACAAGCGCCTCTCCGGCTTCCCCGATCTGCCCACCGCGGCCGAAACTATTCCGGGCTTCGACATGTCCGGCTGGTTCATGGTCCTGGCGCCGGCCGGCACGCCCGCTTCCATCATTGCCGACATGAACAAGGCGTTGAACGAGGCCGGCAAGGACGCCAAGGTCCGCGAGATGGCGCCCAAGCTCGGCTTCGAGATGAGCCCTGCCGGCATGGGCACGCCCACCGATGCGTCAGCCTTCTTGAAGCAGCAGCTCGCATTGTGGGAAAAGCTGTTCAAGGAACTCGGCATCGAACCGCAGTGACGGCGGCAACAATCGAGAAAGCCGATAGCGATCGGTAGGGAGAAGGCGGCATGCGACGGCTTATTCGGTCTGCGACGGCATTGCTTATTCTGGCTTTGGCGCCGCCTTCCATGGCGCAGAACTGGCCATCGAAGCCGCTCAAGGTCGTCATACCCTTCGCGCCCGGCGGCGCCGTCGACAGCACCGGCCGCGTGATCGGCGCGAAGCTGCAGGAGATCCTGGGCCAGCCGGTGATCATCGAGAACAAGCCCGGAGTCGGCGGCAATCTCGCCGCCGACAGCGTGGCGAAGTCCGATCCCGACGGCCACACCATTCTCCAGACTACGATCGGGCAGGCTATGAGCCCGTCGCTCTACAAGCAGCTCGCCTACAACCCGGACAAGGACCTGATCCCCGTCACGCAACTGGTCGAGACGGGCCTGCTGCTGGTCGCCACGCCGAAGCTCGAAGCTGAGGATCTGAAAGGTTTCGTGGCCCTCGCCAAAGCCAAGCCCGGCGCGCTCAACTACGGCAATACCGGCGTCGGCAATCCCTTGCACCTGGCGATGGAGATGCTGAAGCGAGACACCGGCATCGACATCCAGGCGGTGCCGTTCCGTGGAGATGCACCTCTCAACACGGCGCTGATCGCGGGCGATGTGCAGGTCGCGGTTGTGCCGGTCGCGACGGCGCTGGCGCTGATCGATGCAAAGCAAATCAAGGCGCTGGCGGTGACCACGGCCAAGCGCATCCCGCGCCTGCCGGACCTGCCCACGGTCGCGGAGCAGGGCGTAAAGGACTTCGCCGCCGATAGCTGGCAGGGCTTCTTCGTTCCCGCGGGCACCCCCCAGGCGATCGTCACGCGCCTCTACGAGACGACGAAGCAGGCGCTCTCCTCGCCCGAGGTCGTCGCCCGCATGAAGTCTTTTGCCTCGGAAGTGATCGCCAGCACGCCTGCCGAGTTCGCGGCGAAGTACAAGGCCGATACGGCCAAATACGCCGCCATCATCAAGCTCGCCAATATACCTCCGCAGTAGGCCGAATGTGGTCGGTTCGTCGTGCGGGAGGAGCACGCGCTGCCCGCGAAGCGTTCGCGGCCCCGGCAGAATGCCCGAGATACCAAGCGCGCAGATCGCGGGCTCACCACGCTGCGCCGATGCCCCAGGATTGACGCAAACCGGGCCTCTGATCCCGGCATTCGTTCGCATCGATTGCGGGAGAGACACATGGCAAAACCGGAAGAAGTGGAAACGCCGGAGGGCGGCCCTGGTGCCGGTCCCGGGCGGACCCGACCGCGCATCGGCCCATGGCTTTCCACCAGCGGTTCGATGATCGCACTTCTCGTGTCCGGCGTGTCGCTATGGGAGACGGTGCTGAAGCAGCCGAGCCTCAAGGTCTATGTCGGCGAGTCCATGTTCTATACCCGCGATCCCTGGGGGAGCTACGAGGTGTTCGTGGTGCCGATCACGATCGTCAACTCGGGTGCGCAGGACGGGGCCGTGGTCTCGCTGAAACTTGATCTCTCCAACGTCGAGACGGGAAACAAGGATACCTTCGAGGGCGCCTATACGGCGGATGCCACGTGGTTTGCCGGGCGCGACAACGTCAGCGAAAAGTCGAAGCGGGCCAAAGCGCCGTTCTCAGCACTCTCGATCGCAGGCCGCACGGCGTGGACCGGAACTGTTCTGTTCTATTCGCCCGATTACCGCGAGAAGCGGGTCGCCGAGCCACGCAGTCAGTTGAAAGGGGAACTCACAGTAACGGCGGCGCGAACCGACGGTCTGCTCGACCGCGTGATGGGGACTACGCCTTCGCCGGTACAGGTGGCAATGGCGGTGCCGAACTTCCTGCCGGGGGCGCTGCTGTCGGGCGACGTCGCGCGCCTGCGCGTCGCGTTGAACGGCGCGCCACCACCACCGTTGCCGCCCCCTCCTGCCGCGCGTTGACCTTGCGGGCCGAATAGCGCGTTGTTGCGACGCACGCATCCTGTGCGTCGCCGCTCGTCAGGGAAGCATTAAAAAGCCCGGCGCGCCTGAGGCGCGACCGGGCATTGTCGTGTCAGGCCGTGAATGGCTGGATCAGCGGTTCAACGCTAGTACGAGCGCGTTCACGCTGCCGTTCTCAGCGATGTACTTCTCGAAAAGATCCTTCAGGAACGGTGTCATCCAGTATTCGCCGAGCAGCACCTGAACCTTGGCATCACGGACGCGGTAGCCCGTGCCAGCAGCCTGCAACAGCCACTGTACGTCATACGTGGAGCCGTCGCGCATATGCACTTGGGTATCGACCATGACACCCTGGTTCACACGGCGGGACGGGCCGTTGACCTGGACGTGGCTGACCTGATATTTCTTGGATTCGGTTGCGGCATAACGCGAAATGAATCTCACCATGCCGTTGAGATAGCTGTCGCGGTTCTGTTGGCTGAGCTGGCCTTGATATGAGCCGAGCGCATAGGTGCCGATGGCGCCAACATGAGCATTGCGACGCAGTGTGTCCGCGAAAACAACATCCGCGCCGGCTCTGTTCGCGGCAATTAGTTCGCGCGTCATCTTCTGTACGAACTGTACCGCGGAATCGTCAGCGGCTGCGGTGCCGCCAGCCGAGCCGAATGTCCCCAACGCTAACATCAGCGCGGCCAATCCTCGAACGAGATAGCCGATCACCGAACACCCGACGCTACGCCTCATCATGTCGCAATACCTCTTTTGACCCACGCTTCCACACTGACGCACGTGGCCGCGACGCGATACTCGACTTCGAATTCGACTTGTACTCAAACGCTACACTCTGACCTTACCGACGCGCGAGCCGGGCCGAAGCTTCAAACTCGCTCGTTCGGCACGTGCACTCGAGCATTGGCCGCCTGTGCCACCGTCGCAAATCGTTGATTTGCTGCGCGGCTCGGGCTTGGTTTTCTTCCGTCATGCCATGCCCGAGCGTTGTGGCAAGGGCGCGGCGGAATCTCGCAGATCGTAACTTCGCGGCCGGGTCTTTCGACCCCGTCGGATATCTCAAGCGGCCTTGGCCTGCAGTTCCCGAGGCGCCTCGTGGAGCTGACTGGGCGCGGAATGGGGAGCACGGCGATGGCGATTGTAAAGTTCCCGGGGCTGCAGTTCGGGCAATCCGAGAAGCCGCGCATAGTGATCGGCACCTTCTGGCGGGTGGCGGTGCGCCACGTGGAGCAGCACGTCCTTCGAACGCTGGGGATGGACCAGGATGATCTCGTGGCGCGGCCCTGAAAGAGTGGCTCGGATGTGATGTGTGACGCCGCAGAACTGGGCAAGCGGGGCGCTCCAGCGTTCTGGAGCGAGGAGGCCGCGACGCTCGACATGCACCATGCCATCGGCCATTTCGACCCGACCGGAGCTGCTCAAACGGGCAAGGCCGGAACGCAAGGGGAAGGCCAGGAGGGCGATACCGACCATCACGCCGGCCGCCAGCAATGCAGCGGAGCCCGGGTGTTCGACAAGGCTGTGGATAACCTGGGGATTCGAGATCGCGTCAAAGGCGATCAGCCCCAATGGAAGGAGCAGGCCAAGCATCCCCCCAAGCGACAGGGCAACCAAGAGGCCAGCCTGTAACTTCCTGGTAGACATGTTGAATACGGCGGAGGCGCGGACGGGATCGACGGTCATATCGACCTTGGAAACGGCTGCGATGCGCATAGTTCTTGCCTGCAGTGCGAAGGTTGGGACACCCTTGGATAAACCGTTTACCTTTATAAAGGGTTGCTGAAAGGACACCAAGATGACGGACGTTTCAAGGCGCCGGGGGCCGTACTGGCGCGTGAGCATGCGAATTCTCGGCGGGTGTGGCCGGCGCTTGCTTGGTTGAGTGCGCGATTTGGCGCGCCAGGCTTTCTCGCGGCCGCTATTGGATCGCAAAGACCGCCGAGCCGATGCAGGCCAAACAGGGTTGCACGCCCCCAAGTGGGTCGTTGCCCCAACTATTGCTTGACACATAAAGATATCTTTATATTGTCCGGCCAGCTTGCTTGGTATGGGCTGTTTGATGTCCCCGCTTCTCGAATCCGATGCTGTCGTGACGCTTTTGAAGGCTGCGGCGGAGCCAACCCGGCTGCGCGTCCTGTTGTTGCTCTCGCAGGGCGAGTTCAACGTGAAAGATCTCACGCGGATCCTGGGGCAGAGCCAGCCGCGGATCAGTCGTCATCTGAAGCTCCTGGCCGAGGCAGGACTGATCGTGCGCGTCCGTGAGGGGAGCTGGGCTTACTTTCACCTCGCCGACGGAACGGCGGCCGGGCAGATCGGTCGCCAGATCATCGCCTCGATTGGTGGCCGGACAGATGGATTGCCGGGCCGGGATGCTCAGCGCGCGGACGCTCTGAAGAAGGAGCGTGAGGAGAGCGCCCAGCAGTTCTTCATGGCGCGTGCAGCCGAATGGGACAGCATCCGCTCGCTGCACGTCGAAGAGGCGCAAGTCGAGGCGGCTATGCTGGCAGCGCTGGGGGCAGGACCTTTCGAACTGCTGGTGGATCTGGGCACAGGCACGGGGCGGATGCTGGAGCTGCTCGCGGGCCGCTATTCCCGGGCGCTGGGGATCGACGCCAGTCCTGCGATGCTGTCGTACGCTCGTGCCAAGCTCGATCGTGCCGGGCTGGGCCAGGCGCTCGTGCGTCAGGGTGATATCTGCAACCTGAACATCGACGACGGCGTCGCCAGTGCCGTCGTGATGCACCAGGTGCTGCACTTCCTGTCGCAACCGTCTCGGGCGATCGAAGAAGCGGCGCGCATCCTGGCGCCAGGGGGGCGGTTGCTGCTGGTCGATTTCGCACCGCACGAGCACGAGTTCCTGCGTGATGAATTCGCTCATGTGCGGCTCGGCTTCGCCAAGTCCGAGATCGCGCACTGGCTCGACGCGGCGGGCATCGATGTCAAGGAAACGCGCGACCTCGTACCGCCGGCGCCGGACGGGGTTGGGAAGGTGACGGTGTCGATCTGGGTCGGCGAGCTGCGGCAGACCGCCAGGCAAACCGCTCAGCAGGGCTCGGTCACGCAAGTGGAGAATGCAGCATGACGACGAATGAAGGTCAGCGCCGAAGTCGCATCTTGGGCTCGGGCGACATCGAGGTATCGTTCGAGTTCTTCCCGCCGAAGTCGGAGAAGATGGAGGAAGGGCTGTGGACTGCGATCCGCCGGCTCGAGCCGCTGCGCCCGGAGTTCGTCTCCGTGACCTACGGCGCGGGTGGCTCGACGCGCGAGCGCACCCACACGACGGTTTCGCGGATCGTTCGCGAGACGATGGTGGTGCCGGCCGCGCACCTGACCTGCGTGAACGCGACACGCGCTGAAGTCGACTCGGTGGCGCGGGCCTATTGGCAGGCGGGCGTCCGCCACATCGTGGCGCTTCGTGGCGATCCGCCGGCAGGGCCCGGCACGAAGTACGAGCCGCATCCGGACGGTTATGCGAACGCTGCGGATCTCGTTGCGGGATTGAAGCGTCTCGCGAAGTTTGAGATATCGGTAGCGGCATATCCGGAGATGCATCCGGAAAGTCCGTCGGCGAGCGCGGACATCGACAATCTCAAGGCCAAGATCGACGCCGGCGCGACGCGGGCCATCACGCAGTTCTTCTTCGACAACACTCAGTACTTGCGGTTCATGGACAAGGTACGCGCGGCTGGCATCAACGTGCCGATCCTTCCTGGCATCGTGCCTATCCATAACTTCAAACAAGTTTCGGGCTTTGCCTCGCGCACCGGGGCTTCGATGCCCGAATGGATGGCGCGGCGGTTCGAGGGCCTCGATGATGATCCGGCCACGGCTTCGCTGGTGGCCGCCGCGGTGGCTGCCGAGCAGGTGATGGACCTCGTCGACCAGGGCATCCACCATTTCCATTTTTATACGCTGAACCGCGCAGATCTCGTCTACGCGATCTGCCATCTGCTGGGGCTTCGTCCGGCGTCTGGTGGCGTCGGCGACAAGCGGCAAGAGGCTGTGGGCGCATGACCAGAGAACAACGTATCGCCGCGCTCAAGGAGGCGGTTACCCGGCGCATCGTGATCATCGACGGCGGCATGGGCACCGAGATCCAGACCCGCAAGATGAGCGAGGCCGAGTATCGCGGCGAGCGGTTCAAGGACTGGCATCGCGACGTGAAGGGCAACAACGATCTTCTGGTGCTGTCACAGCCGCAGTTGATCCGCGAGATCCACGACAGCTATTTCGCGGCCGGCTCCGATATGGTGGAGACGAACACGTTCAATGCGCAGGTGATCTCCATGGCCGACTACGGCATGGAGGAATTGGCCTACGAGATCAATCTGGAAGCGGCCAGGATCGCGCGTGCTGCGGCAGACGCCTGGACAGAAATGACGCCGGATCAGCCGCGCTTCGTCGCCGGTGCGCTGGGACCGACGAACCGCACCGCGTCGATCTCTCCTGACGTCAACAATCCCGGGTTTCGCAACGTCTCGTTCGACGAATTGCGTTCGGCCTATTTCGAGCAGGCCAAGGGGCTGATCGAAGGCGGCGCCGACGTTCTGCTGATCGAGACGGTATTCGATACACTGAATGCAAAGGCTGCCGGCGTTGCAGTGCTCGAAGCATTCGACGACAAGGGCGTCGAGCTTCCGCTGATGATCTCCGGCACCATTACGGATCGGTCTGGCCGCACGCTGTCGGGGCAGACGCCAGAAGCGTTCTGGTATTCGATGCGGCATTTGAAGCCGTTCGCCATCGGGCTAAACTGCGCGCTCGGCGCGGAGGCGATGCGGCCCTACATCGCCGAGATCGCGGCGGTCGCCGATACCTATGTGCTCGCCTATCCGAACGCGGGCCTGCCCAATGCGATGGGTGAATACGACGAGACGCCTCACGACATGAGCTGCCAGATCGAGCCGTGGGCGCGCGATGGGTTGCTGAACATCGTCGGCGGGTGCTGCGGCTCGACGCCGGGGCACATCGCCGAGATCAAAGCCCACGTGTCGAAGCATCCGCCGCGCAAGCCGGTCGAGCCGCCGGTCAAGATGCGCCTCTCCGGTCTCGAGCCGTTCGTGCATGGGTGATCGTCGTGACTGCGACGCCGGCAGATGATCTGAGCGAGCGGGTGATGAAGGTGGTCGCCGATGAAACAGGCTGGAACATTCTCGCCCTCAGGCCCGAGAGCGACATCGAGAATGATCTGGGATGCACTGGCGATCGAGCCCGAGAGCTGATGCTGCGGATGGAACGAGAGTTTGGAATCGACATGACCCATGTGGACTTCAATCGGCACTTTGGAAACGACGCATCGCGGGGATGGCCGATAGCCGTCGCGATGGTCGTGGCGCTGCCGACGAGCGTGCTTGCGATGCACGCGATCGGAGTTGCCGCGCGCCTGGCAGGCCTCGAAGGCTCGGCACTGCTGGCGAGCAGCGGTTTCTTCACCGCGGTCTATGCGACGTGCGCCATCCTGATCGCGCTGCTCAGCCGTTTGTTCTCAAGTGCGAGTGGGCGCCGTGGAGGGAGAATTCCCGTCACCATCCGCGATCTGATCGATGCCGCGCGGACGAAGCAATGGACATTCAGTTCCTCGAACGGGCAAGTGATATGACAACCTCCACAGCCGCCACCGCGTTCATCAATATCGGCGAGCGGACGAACGTCACGGGCTCGGCGAAATTTCGCAAGCTGATCGAGGCGGGCGACTACTCGGCCGCACTCGCGATCGCGCGCCAGCAGGTCGAGAGCGGCGCCCAGATCATCGATGTGAACATGGATGAGGGTCTGCTCGACAGCGAGTTTGCGATGTCGACGTTCCTCAACCTCATCGCGTCCGAGCCCGACATTTCCCGGGTGCCGGTGATGATCGACAGCTCGAAGTGGAGTGTCATCGAAGCAGGGCTGAAGTGCGTGCAAGGCAAGGCGATCGTGAACTCGATCAGCCTGAAGGAGGGTGAAGAATCGTTTCTCACGCAGGCGCGGAAGGTGCGTCGCTACGGTGCGGCCGTCGTGGTGATGGCGTTCGACGAGCAGGGGCAGGCGGACACCGCGAATCGCAAGGTCGAGATCTGCGCGCGCGCCTATGAGCTGCTGGTGAGCAAGGTTGGTTTCCCACCCGAAGACATCGTGTTCGATCCGAACTGCTTTGCAGTTGCCACCGGCATTCCCGAACACAATAACTACGGTGTCGACTTCATCGAGGCGACCCGCCGCATCAAGCAGACGCTGCCCCACGCGCATGTTTCGGGCGGCATCTCGAATCTATCGTTCTCGTTCCGCGGTAACGAGACGGTACGTGCGGCGATGCACTCCGTTTTTCTCTACCATGCCATCTCCGCCGGGCTGGACATGGCGATCGTCAATGCAGGCGGCTTGCCGGTTTATGACGACATCGATCCGGAGCTGCGCGAACTGTGCGAGGACGTCATCCTCAACCGGCGCGAGGACGGCACGGATCGTCTGCTCGCGGTGGCTGGGCGTTTCAAGGGCACGGCGGCAGTGTCCAAGGAGCAGGAGCACGCCTGGCGCAGCGGCAACGTCACCGAGCGAATGAAACACGCGCTCGTGCACGGCATCACCGAGTTCATCGAGCAGGATACGGAGGAAGCGCGCTGCGCCTTCGACAAGCCGCTGCACGTGATCGAAGGTCCGTTGATGGCGGGTATGAACGTCGTCGGCGATTTGTTCGGCGCAGGCAAGATGTTCCTGCCGCAGGTCGTCAAGTCGGCGCGCGTGATGAAGCAGGCCGTCGCCTATCTGCAACCTTATCTCGAGGCTGAAAAGAAAGCTTCGGGGCTCGATCTGAAGCCGGCGGCCGGCAAGGTCATCATGGCCACGGTGAAGGGCGACGTGCACGACATCGGCAAGAACATCGTCGGCGTCGTGCTCCAGTGCAACAATTACGAGGTTATCGACCTCGGCGTGATGGTGCCGGCGGCAAAGATCCTCGAGACGGCGAAGCGCGAGAAAGCGGACGTGATCGGTCTGTCGGGTCTCATCACGCCGTCGCTCGACGAGATGTGCTTCGTTGCAGCCGAGATGGAGCGGCAGGGTTTTTCGGTCCCGCTGCTGATCGGCGGGGCGACGACGAGCCGGGTACATACGGCGGTGAAGATCTCGCCGAATTACTCAAAAGGGCAGGCGATCTACGTGACGGACGCGAGCCGTGCAGTCGGTGTGGTCTCGACGCTGCTGTCGGAGACGGACAGCAAGGGCTATGTCGAAGCGGTGCGGGCCGAATACGTCAAGGTTCGCGACGGCTATCTCCGGGGCGATTCCAAAAAGGTGCGGGTTGCGCTGACGGACGCGCGCGCGGGCCAGCACAAAGTCGACTGGTCCAAGTTCGCGCCGTCGAAGCCCGCGTTCACCGGCACGAAGGCGCTGCTGGATTATCCGCTCGCCGAACTGGTGCCGTACATCGACTGGTCGCCATTCTTCTCGACGTGGGAATTGCGCGGCCGCTATCCCGCAATCCTCGACGACAAGATCGTCGGGATAGAGGCGCGAAAGCTTCTCGCCGACGCGCAGGCGATGCTGAAGCGCATCGTCGATGAGCGTTGGCTGACGGCGAATGCGGTGCTGGGATTCTGGCCGGCGAATTCTGTCGGCGACGATATCGAGCTGTTCGCGCCGCAGGATCCATCCAAGCGCGCAGCGGTGATTCATACTTTGCGTCAGCAGATCGCGCGCGACGCCAAGAGCGAGCGGGCGCAGACGGCGCTTGCCGATTTCGTCGCGCCCAAGGACAGCGGCTTGCAGGATTACGTCGGCGCGTTCGCTGTCACAACGGGGATCGGCGAAGAGGCGGCGATGGAACGCTACATCGCGAAGACCGACGACTACAGCCGCATCATGCTGAAGGCGCTCGCGGATCGTCTCGCTGAGGCGTTCGCGGAGCGGCTCCACGAGCGGACCCGTCGCGAATACTGGGGCTATGCGCAGGGCGAGGCGCTTTCCCCCGATGATCTGATCGCGGAGAAGTACCAGGGTATTCGTCCCGCACCTGGCTATCCAGCCCAGCCCGACCACACTGAAAAGGCGACCATCTTCAAGCTGCTCGACGCGGAGCGGGTGGCCGGCATCAAGCTGACGGAGAGTTTCGCGATGTGGCCTGGCGCGGCCGTCTCAGGGCTCTATTTCGCGCACCCGGACGCGCACTACTTCGGCGTGGGCAAAGTCGAGGCCGATCAGGTCGCGGACTACGCCACGCGCAAAGGCTGGACGATCGAGGAATGCGAGCGCTGGCTGGCACCCGTGCTGAACTACGAGCCCAGCGCAAGACGCGTCGCGGCATGATGACGGCGTTCAATTGGCTTGGTAGCGTTGCGGCGGGTGAGTTTCGCAATCGAGGGGGATGACATGTTGGGACGGCTGGTACTGCTCTTGCTGCAGATTGCGGTGTGCTGGTTCTTCGGGCCTGAGATCGTGAAGAAGCTGCCGTCGTTCGGTCCGCAGCTCAACATCTTCATGTACGCGGTGGTGTTCGCGATCCTGGCATGGCTGATCGGCGTGTTGGGCTCGATCGTGCTGAAGGATGTCGCGCAGCCGTCGACGGGCAAGCTGTCGTTTGCGCTTGTCGGTGGGCTGATCGGCGCGGCGATCACGCTGTTTCCCGACGTGACGCGCGCGATCGCGGGCGTGGTGAAGGGGGTACCGCTCACGGCCTACCCGCTGATCGGCGTCGTGTTGGGATACTCGATCAAGCGGTGAGCCTGAGGACGGCGCGCAACTGGATTGGGCGCCAGGTCGCTGAAACGAGCCCGGACACTGAAACGAGCCAGGATGCTGACACGAGAAGGACGCAACGGCCGAAACCGTCGCGCCCTTCTTCTTTTGGGTAGCTTCTTGCGTGCCGCTAGGCCGCCCTGGGGCTACCGAGTTGCCAGGAGTAGCATGATCGTCAGACCATGCCGAACACCACGGCGGCAATGAACCCGAAAGACAGAAGCGCCATAGCCATGTTCAGGCGGTGGGTCGTCTGCTGGTTCATGTGCATGCGAGCCTCCTTTGCCGGAGAACCGGCGCTGAGGTTCCGCGTGACTACGTTCACGCAGGTCTAATTATCATGTCGGGCTTTCCTGCAGGCAAGGCGGAACCGTTGCTGCAGCGCGTCAATTCTGGAGTTATCCACGCTGCGAATAAAAATCAGGTGCAGAATTCCATTTCCTGAAAAAGGCTTGAGATCAGCACGTTGCAACTGGATAAACCCCTTTTCGGCGACGCTCCTTTTGCCGGCGAATTTGCCTGTGGAAGATTTGTTCGATCGAATGGTTTTGTTCGGGAGCGAGCCGGCAAAGACGGCCACCGCCATTCCGTCCCGCACCCCACCTCCAATTGAAACGCAGACCGTTCGGTGCCACATGAAGAGACAGCTTCAGGTGCGAATTTCCACGGCGCACACTTCGGTGATGGGCCCGGCAGGAACGGTGACATGCCAACAAGCAACGCACGCAACGAACACAAACTGCAGGCGGTGGATCCCATCTGGGCCGCATTGCGAGCGGAAGCTGCAGAGGCGATATCAGCCGAACCGGCGCTCGGCGGGTTCATCTTCGCAACCGTGCTGAGCCACGACCGGCTCGAGAATGCCGTCGCTCACCGTCTCGCGCAGCGGCTCAATCACGCCGACGTCGACGCGCATCTCATCAGCAAGATCTTCGAAGAGGTGCTGGCTACCTCGCCGGATCTGGGCCGGGCATTTCGCGCCGATCTTTTCGCCGTACGGGATCGCGATCCCGCGTGCACGCGCTACATCGAGCCGCTGCTCTACTTCAAGGGCTTCCATGCGCTCGTGACGCACCGCTTCGCGCATGTGCTGTACAAGGCGGGCCGGCGGGATTTCGCGCTTTATCTGCAGAGCCAATCATCGCGCATGTTCGGCGTCGACATTCATCCGGCCGCCAAGATCGGATCCGGCATCATGTTCGACCACGGTACCGGCATCGTGGTCGGCGAGACTGCAACGATCGGTGACAACTGCTCGCTGCTTCACTCGGTGACGCTGGGCGGTACGGGCAAGGAAGGCGGCGACCGCCATCCCAAGATCGGCGAAAACGTGATGATCGGAGCCGGTGCCAAGGTGCTCGGCAATATCACGGTCGGCAGGTGCAGCCGGATAGCAGCGGGCAGCGTCGTGTTGGCGGACGTGCCGGCGAACACGACGGTCGCCGGCGTCCCGGCCAAGGTGATCGGACCTTCCGGCTGTCCCGAGCCGTCGCGGACGATGGATCAGCAGCTCGGCGGCTGCGAGTGCTGAGAGCGCCGGTGCGTTCATCTGCGCGGCAGGATTGGGGGATCAAACCTTTTTTCCCCACGTCCGAATCTTAGGCCGTGAGTCCTTCAGAGCTATTGCCCTCCTAAGCCGCCTTCCCGAGCTTCCATCCGCACCACAGTCACTCTAGACTGCCTCGCGGTGCGCGTTCGCGGCATTCCTCACGCGGCGCGGGATTGGGGGCGTATTTTGCCGCGTTTGTTCATCTCGCATTCCAGCAAGGACAGCGTCCAGGCCCTCGCGTTCCAGCGCTGGCTGATGGCCAACGGCTGGGGTGAGGATGAGGTGTTCATCGATCTCCACGGCATTGCCGCGGGCGAGGAATGGCAGAAGGTCCTCGTGAGGGCCAACATCGCCTGCGACGCGCTGCTGTTCCTCGCGTCACCGGACAGCCTCGCGTCCGATGAATGCCGGCGGGAGGTGCGCCGCGCCGAGGACGACGGCAAGGATGTGATCGTCGCCATGCTGCGCGGCATCACCATCGCCGACGAGCGGCTCAAGCCCTATGCCGACCGCCAGATCGTGGACCTTTCCGCGGAGCCCAAGGCGGAACGCATCGAGGTACAGCATCAGAGCCGCCTGCACCTTATCGACTTCCACCGGCCAGGGCTCGATGCCATCCACACGACGCTGATCGACCGCGGGCACGCGCCCGACAGCTTCCCCTGGCCACCGAAGGACCGCCCCAATGCGCGGCCGTATCCCGGCCTGGAGGCACTGGGCGAGGATTCGGCTGCCATCTTCTTCGGTCGGGAGGCCGACGTGATGACCGGGCTGCGCGAGTTGCGCCGCATGCGCGAGCGCGGCAGCCCCCGGATGATGGTGATCCAGGCGGCGTCCGGCGCCGGCAAGTCGAGCTTCCTCCGCGCCGGTCTATGGCCAAAGCTCGGTCGCACGTCCGAGTTCGTTCCGCTCGCCATCGTCCGCCCGGCCAAGGGCATCATCACCGGCCCCCAGTTTGGCCTCGGCAAGGGGCTCGAAGCGTGGTTCGCTCGCCACCGGCGGACGCGGTCGGCGGGCTCGATGCAGGCCGAGCTGATGGCGGAAGGTGTGGAGGCGGGGGCCAAGAAGCTCGCGGGCCTCCTCGCCGAAGCGGCGGCTCTGGCGTTGGAAGTGCGCAACCTCGGCGCTGCACCAAACGGCGCGCGGCGTCTCTCGCTGCTCATCGCCGTCGACCAGGGCGAGGAGCTTTTCGCCGCCGAAGACAAATTCGAGAGCGACCGCTTCCTCGCCATGCTGGGCCTGCTGCTCGCCGCGCCGCCGGCCGGGCTCGATCCTTATGTCCTGATCACTATCCGCGCCGACAGCATCGACGCTCTGCTCCGCCGCGTGCCGGAACTCGGCATCGACACGCCGTTCTCTCTGCCGCTGCCGCCGTTGTCCCCGACGGCCTATCGCGACGTCATCACACGCCCGGCGGCCGTCCACGCCCGGCGCGTGGCGCGGCTCGACGTCGAGCCTGAGCTGGTCCAGGCGCTGGTAAACGAGACGAGGGGCGCCGACGCGCTGCCGTTGCTGGCGTTCACGCTCCAGCGTCTGTTCGACGCCCACGCCATCGACCGCAAGCTGACGCTCGCGCAATTCGACGCCATGGGCGGGATCGGCGGCTCGATCGACCGAGCGCTGGCAGAGGCACAGGCAAAGGCCGGGCTGGCCGGAACGCTGGAGCACTTGCGCCGCCTGATGGTGCCGGGACTCGCGACTTGGGAGACGGCCGCCAACGCCGCCAAGCGGCTGGTGCCGCAGGAAGCGGAGATCGTCGGAGGCGATCGTTCTGGCCTTGCGCCACTCGCCAATGCGCTCGTCGAGGCCCGCCTGTTGACCAGGAGTGCAGCCGACGACGGCAAAGGCCCGGCAACACTGGAGGTCGCGCACGAGGCGTTGCTACGACGCAAGCCGATCTCGGAGTGGCTGGAGGCTCAGCAGGACGCTCTCAAACTGCGTGACGACGTGCGACGTGAGGTGACGGACTGGAAAGACAGCGGCAGCCCGGTCCATGACCTGCCCCGCCGCGGCGTCCACCTGGAGAGTGCCCTCGCGCTCGCCCGCAACGCGGATTTCGCGGCTTCGATGGCGCCGGCGAAGGACTATCTCGCTGCCTGCAAGCGCCTGGAGACCGCGGGCCAGCGCCGGGCGGGCCGTGTTCGCGCGGCGATCTACGCGCTTATGCTCGGTGTCATCGGCGTCTCGCAGTACGCCATCTTCAAGGCAGAGATTGATCACGCGATCTGGCAGTTCCGCGAGGAGCGACCCTACATCGCCAAGGTCGGGGAGCAGGTGCTGGCCGCCAAGGCCGACACGAAGAAGCCCGGCGAGACGTTCCGGGAGTGCGCCACGGTCTGCCCTGAAATGGTCGCGCTGCCGGCGGGCTCGTTCCGCATGGGCTCGCCGGACAACGAGGCTGGACGCGACAACGACGAAGGCCCAGTTCGCCCAGTGACCATCGCCAAACCGTTCGCGGTGGCCAAGTTCGAGGTGACCTGGGACGAGTGGGAGGCGTGCGTCGGGATGCGCGGCTGCGACGGGCGGCCGACCGGCGACGCAACCTTCGGCAAGGGCCGGAAGCCCGTGATCAACGTGTCATGGGATCAGGCGAAGTCATACGTCGTCTGGCTATCCAGAATGACGGGCAAGGAGTACCGGCTGCTGACCGAGGCCGAATGGGAGTATGGCGCACGGGCCGGCACCCAGACAGCCTACTCGTTCGGCAACGATGCGACCGAGATTTGCAAGCACGCCAACCTCGCGGATCAGTCATTCAGACGTCGCGGTTACACCGGTGACATCGGCAACTGCGACGACAAACAGGCGCAAACGGCGCCCGTCGGCAGCTACCCGGCGAACGCTTTCGGGCTCCACGATATGCATGGCAACGTCTTCGAGTGGGTGCAGGATTGCTACATCAACAGCTATAAAAATGCGCCCGCGGACGGTAGTGCAGTACCCGACAAGGAGGGCTGTTCCCGTGTTCTTCGCGGCGGCTCCTGGGTCAACGATCCTCGGGACCTCCGCGCGGCGCAGCGCAACAACGGCTCTCCGGTCTACCGCAACAGCAGCTTGGGCTTCCGGGTTGCGAGGACGTTAATTCATACCCCCTAACCCCGTTACGTCCTGGCAAACTTTGCCGGGTCGCACACCAGTTTTAGCTGTGGGTCCAGGGTGCGTAGCACCCTGGTGGCTACGGAATCGAGTCGAGGTCGGTGCGGATGCCGAGATCGACGCCAGTCCTGGATCTGTGGTATGGTTTGGTCATGACCGACACGACCACGCTCACCAAGCTACCCGTCGCCGAGCGGCTGAAGCTGATCGAGGATCTGTGGGATTCGCTCGACACTGATGCCGACGCGCTGCCGCTCCAAGATTGGCAGCGTGACGAGATCGACAAGCGGCTCGACGCCCTCGACAGCGGCACCTCTGTCGGTGCGCCATGGGACGAGGTCCGCCGTCGTATCACCGGCCAGCCGTGACCGCCGAAGTCATCGTCCAGCCCGAGGCCGAAGCCGACCTCGCTGAGGCATTCCGCTGGTACGAGGCGCGTCAACTCGGGCTTGGCCATGAGATGATCGCGGAGGCGGGCCATGCGTTCGCCAGGATCGGCGCAAGTCCGGAGCGCCCGCGTGCGCTGTATCGGGGCACCCGTCGGGTCCGATTGCGGCGTTTCCCCTACATCGTGCTTTACGTCCCACAGGACAGTCGCGTGTACGTGCTCGCCGTGCTGCACGAGCGCCGCAGCCCACGCCTGTTCCGGTCTCGCGCCCGTGGCTTCCAGGGCGGCGGCTGAGCTTGTCGCCTTGTCTGTTGCCTTCCTGAGCTTCCAGCGGCGCAACAGTCACGCTAGACTGATCACACGGGCACGACCGCCGCGTTTCTGGCGGCGGGGGATCGGGGGCGTATTTTGCCGCGTTTGTTCATCTCGCATTCGAGCAAGGACAGCGTCCAGGCCCTCGCCTTCCAGCGCTGGCTCGAAGCCAACGGCTGGTCCAAGGACGACGTGTTCATCGACCTGCACGGTATCGGTGCCGGCGAGCGCTGGCGCGACACGCTGCGCAAGGCCAACGCGACCTGCGAGGCCGTCATCCTGCTCGCCTCGCCAGACTCTATAGCCTCGGTCGAATGCCAGAAGGAGCTGGAGCTGGCCGAGGCGCTCGGCAAGGCTATCATCCCGGCCATCCTGCGCGATCTCACCAAGGATGACCCCCGTCTCGCTCGCTACGCCGAGCGACAGTTCGTCGATCTGTCGGCGGAGCCCACCGAGCGCATGGAGCCGTTCGAGCACGACGGCAAGCTGCACCGGGTCGAGTTCAACTTGGCCGCGCTCAACTCGATCAAGACGCGACTCGAAGACCTCGGCGTCGCGCCGGGCAGCTTCGTGTGGCCGCCGAAAGACAAGCCCAACGCCGAGCCATATCCCGGCCTGTCCGCGCTGGGCGAGGAGGACGCCGGCATCTTCTTCGGCCGTGAGGCCGATATTATGAGTGGGCTCACCAAGCTCCGCCTCGTGCGCCGTCGCGGCGCACCTCGCCTGTTCGTGATCCAGGCGGCATCCGGTGCCGGCAAGTCGTCGTTCCTGCGTGCGGGTCTGTGGCCGCGCCTGCAACGCGACCGCGATTTCGCGCCGCTCGCCATTTTGCGTCCCGCGCAGGGCATCCTGACCGGGCCCGACGGCCTCGGATTCCAGCTCGCGCCGTGGTTCGCGCGCTTCGGTAAGACCAAGACGGCGGGTTCGATCAACACAGCGGTCGGAGCCGCCACCGAAGCCGCCAGCGCGATGGCGTTCGGCGCGCTCCTGGCGGAGGCGGCGGCCGTCTGCACGGCCACGCAGCGCGCGACCTCGCCTGATGCCCGCCCACCTGCGCCGCTGATCGCCATCGATCAGGGCGAGGAGCTGTTCGCGGCAGAGGACGCGCAGGAGAGCGACCGCTTCCTCAACGTGCTGGCCGCGCTGCTGAAGGCGCCGCCCGAAGGCGTCGATCCTTACGTGCTCATCACGATCCGGGCCGACAGTGTGGAGGCTTTGTTGCAGCGGGTGGCCGCACTCGGGCTCGATGCTCCCGAGCCGCTGTACCTGCCGCCGCTGTCGCCCGGCGCCTATCGCGACGTCATCATGAAACCGGCGGAGGTCTACACCAAGCAGGTGCGCCGCCTCACCATCGAGCCGGCGCTGGCCAACCAACTCGTCGCCGATGCGACAGGCGCCGACGCGCTGCCGTTGCTGGCCTTTACGATGTCGCAGTTGTTCAAGCTGCACGCAGCCGGGCACGAGCTGACGCTGGCGCAGTACAACGACATCGGCGGCATGGGCGGCTGCGTCACCCGCGTGCTGCGACAGGCGCAGAAGGCGGCGGGTGCGGCCGGCGGCGACGACAGCCTGCGGCGGCTCATGGTGCCGGGCCTCGCGACATGGGACCCGGCGGCAAACGCCGCCAAGCGGCTGGTGGCGCGAGACGTGGAGCTGGTCGGTGGCAGCCGGACCGCGCTGGCGCCGCTGGCCAATGCGCTGGTCGAGAACCGCCTTCTTGTAAAGAACCGCGACACCCTTGAAGTGGCGCACGAGGCGCTGCTGCGACGTCCTCCGATCGATGGCTGGCTGGAGGAGCAGAAGGACGCGCTGAAGCTGCGCGACGATGTGCTTCGCGAAGCCAAGGAGTGGGCAGACGGTGGCCGGCACGGCGACTTCGTGCGACGCGGCACGCGGCTGGAGAGCGCGCTCGATCTGATTGGCAAGCCCGACTTCGCCGCCGCTTTGGCGCCGGCGAGTGCGTATCTGGCGGCCGGCCGGAAGCAGGAGGCTGCAGGCCGGCGCCGGGCGCGGCTCGTGAGCGCTTCGATCGTGTTGCTGATGGCGCTCGTCATCGCGGGCCTCACCGCGCGGATGTACGAGCGCGAGTTGAGCGGGCTGTGGTTCCAGTACGTCACGGCACGGCCCTATCTGGTGACGGCGGAAGCCGCATTGGCCAAAAAGCAAGCCGATCCGTTCTGGGACTGCGCCAAGACCGACGCAGACTACTCGCGGCATTGCCCCGGCATGGTCGTGCTGCCGGCGGGCGATTTCACGATGGGCTCACCCGACGCCGAGAAGGACCGCAGCGACAACGAGGGGCCGCTGCGTAAGGTGACGATCAAGGCGCCATTGGCGGTCTCTATTCACGAGGTTACCTTCGACCAGTGGGATGCCTGCGTAGCGGCAGGAGGTTGCAAAACTGTCGCGTCCGATTCCGGTTGGCCGCGGGGACGGCGGCCGGTGATTAACGTCAACTGGAACGACGCCCGGGAATATGTCGCGTGGCTGTCAAAAATGACCGGCCATTCCTATCGGTTGCTCACCGAGGCCGAATGGGAATACGCCGCACGAGCGGGCAACCAGGGCCGTTGGTCGTTCGGCGACGACGAAGCGCTGCTCGGCGATTACGCATGGTTCAACTCGAACTCCGAGAGCAAGACGCAGCCGGCGGGGAAGAAGAAGTCCAACGGCTTCGGCCTCTATGACATGCACGGTAACGTATGGGAGTGGGTCCAGGACTGTTACGTCGATACCTATAATAGTGCGCCGACGGACGGTAGCTCGGCGCCTGACAATGAAGACTGTTCCCGTCTTCTTCGCGGCGGCTCCTGGCTCAATCTTCCGCAGGTTCTCCGCGCGGCGCAGCGCTACTACTACGCTCCGGGCCTCCGTGGCCTCAACTTGGGCTTCCGGGTTGCGAGGACGTTAATTCATACCCCCTAGCACCCTTACGTTCTCGAAGACGCTGCGCGCTTGCACGCGAGTTTTAGCTGTGGGTCCAGGGTGCGTAGCACCCTGGTGGCTACGGAATCGAACCGTGTAGAGTTGTTGTTCAAGCTGCGAATGCTCAATCCCATTTGGCCGTTTCGACTGCTTTTGAGGCCCAATACGGACGCCCCCGCTGCATTTCCGGTGTCGACTTTCCGGTTGCAAGTCTCCGAATTTCGGTTCGTCACGCCCTGGGGGCTATCGGTTTATCGGGGGTACTGCATCTTCAGCCCGGAAAAGGCGGTTTGGGCGTGTGTAAATGTGGCATTCTCGCTGGGCACCGAACGCATGGTCGAGCCTCGTCCAAGCTGCTTGCCCGCGGCGCGCGGGCCTGTTAGCTGGCTGCGAGGAAACGAGTTGATCTAGGATCGAAGGACTATCCTATGGCGATGAAGCAAGACCTGCCGAAGTTGCAGACCTATTTGCGCAAGCGATTCAACAATCCCGGCCTGAAGGTGGTGATGCCGCCGAAGAAGACCGACATGGGTGAAGTTTTCATCGGCGACGACATGATTGGAACGCTGACGCTCGACGATGAAGATGGCGAGGTCTGCTATCAATTGCAGATGGCGATCCTGGACATCGATCTCGACGAGGTTTGACCGGGAGCCCGCGCATGACGCTGTACAAGCTCGACGGCGTGATGCCGCAGACCGCGCCGGCAGGCAGTTTCTGGGTGGCGCCCAACGCCGTCGTGATCGGCGATGTCGAGATCGGAGAGGACGCCAGCATCTGGTTCAACGCGGTGCTCCGCGGGGATCTCGACAAGATCAGGATTGGGGTCGGCTGCAATGTCCAGGACGGCTCGGTGCTGCATGCCGATCCGGGATTCCCGCTCACGCTCGAAGCCAACTCGACGATCGGTCATATGGCGATGGTGCACGGCTGCACGGTCGGGCGGGGAAGCCTGATCGGCATCGGCGCGATCGTGTTGAACGGGGCGGTGATCGGCGAGGAGTGCCTGGTGGGGGCGGGAACGCTGGTGCCGGAAGGAAAGACCTATCCGCCGCGCTCGTTGATCCTGGGATCTCCGGGCCGTGTGGTGCGGACCCTTGGAGAAGAAGACGTCGCGCGGATGCAGCGCACCGCACAGGGCTACCAGCAGCGCTGGAAACGCTACGCGGCGGGACTCGAGGCGGCGCGCTGAACGCGCTTTCCGTCTTGCGGGAGGCAGGTGGCGCAGTCCGGCTTCAGCGGCGAGGCGGCGCGCTCGCGAGGGCACCGGCGCGGGCGTTCCCTTCGGGCACGAGCGACATCCACAAACGCGGCTCGACGAAGGACTGGCGCATCACGAAGCGATAGCCGGTCTTGTGCCAGATGCGGATGTCCGCGACCTTGTTGTCGAGGATCAGGTCGCCTTGCGTGGTGCGAGCGGTCAGAACGGCGTGGCCGTCGCCGCGCTCATCGCGCACGACCGTCATCAGCAAGACACTCGAGGGCCAACCGCGTTGCAACAGGAGCTGGCGCTTCAGCAGCGCGTAGTCCTCGCAATCGCCGCGGTCGGTCGGCAGCGTCCAATGCTCGGCGGTGCCGTAGAGTTCCTGATCGGTGGCCGGCGCGATCAGAGTATTGACGCGGCGGTTGACCTCGTCGAGCTCGCTCAGGCGTTGTGGCGTGGCTGTGAACCGGTTCTCTTGATTGGCGCTGGGGGTGCATTCGCCCGGCCAGCGTTCGCAGAACTGCACGAAGCCGAACGGCGGCGGCGACGTACCGTAGATCCGCATGAACGGCGATGGTTCGGCTGTGCGGACCGCGCGCTCCGGCTCGGCCTTCAGGTTTCCGGCAAGCATGGCTTGAGCCATTGCTGCCGCTGCGAAGATACACCGCTTCATTACGCCACCCCTACTTGGCCAACGAAGATGATCGCAAGACCCACTGCGGTCTCGAAGCCATTACTCACGTGAGGTCTGCCTGCACGGCTTCCTGTTCCTGGACCGCCATGAACTCGACGCCAATGCCGTCGTTATGATGGCGGACGACGCGGGCTTTGATCTTGCCGACCTGAACGTGCTGGCCGAGCGGTGGACGCGCTGTCGTCGCAATCGAGGCGCCGGACATGGAGAAGTCGATGATGTTGACCGGGATGGTCACGCCCTCGTCGAGCTTCAGCGTCGTTTCCTTCTTGGAATTGGCGATCGCGATGCGCTCGTGACGGCGGACCTCGGCTGCATCGCCCAACTCGTGGCGGTTCATCAGCCAGGTGATCTGGGCTGCCAGCTTGTCCCGCTTGTACTGCGTGGCCTGGAGCTCGATGGCAAAGCCGCCTACGAAGGTACGCACAACATGTCCTTCGATAGCGCCTAGATTGTCGAAGGTCGCAAGAATGCGTTCACCGATATCGACCTCGACAGGCGTATGAATTGCAGCGCCGCCGACGGAGATGTCGACGAGCTTGCAAGAGAATTCCTGCTTGTTGGCGCGCATGAAGCGGCCAAGCAGTGTGATGGCAACGCGGCGATGGCGCCGGCGGTCGGCGGCCGCACTGGGACCGAAGCCGAATGTCGGGCGCTCAGGTGGGCGCTTCGCAACGGAATCCATTTGTTTCCGACCGTATAATCGCGTGGCAGTGGGGAACGGTCGCCAAACCGACCGTGCTCAATGCCTCGGAGTATGCGGGCGACCACTTAATGAAAGCCTAAGCGACTGCGTGGTTTTGAAACGATTCAGGACAGGTCCCGGCGAGAATTCATTCGAATGTCGAAAGGCGCGATCAGGAGCCGAGCTTGCGGCCGCCTTCGAGCACGCGGAACTGTCGGCGGTCGAAGCGAACGATGCGGCTGGAGGCTTCGATGTTCAGCGCCGGGGGGTGTGAAAAGTGCTCGGCGACGGCGTGCGGACGGCCGTCTGGCCATACGATTTCACTCGCGACGAGACGCAAGGACGTCAAGGGTTCGGTGCCCAGCCAGAACGGTGGGGTCGCGCAGGAGATCGCACCGAGATAGCGGTCGACTTCGTCACGGGTATGAACAAGTGGAAGCAGGATCGCTTCGAAGCTGACGGAGCGGTCTCCGGCGGTCCGAGCGTCGATGTCGAAGACCAAGGCGCCGCCTTGTTTGCGCAGAGTATCGAGCTGTTGGCGAAGCTCGTGGCGCTCGTCGGGCGACCACATGTCGAGGAAATCCATGCCTCTCAGCTCGGCGCCGAACTGTTCGGCTATCCGGGTTCCCGCGAGCCTGAAGCGCATTCCGTCCGGGGCGTGCTCGAGGATCAGAGTTTCGGCCAGGATGCCGGCGATGCGCGCGGGCTCGATGTCGAACCGTTTCGGAGCCATACGGCCCTGGCGGACTTCGTTCCAGTAACCGTAGATGACTTGAGTTGTGCGATTCTTCATGTCGGCTCTCAAAATCGGCGGATGGCATATGGGCGCGTGCCGCTCCTGTGCCATTCGGATACAGCGTTCAGCCTGCGGGTCAGGCTGAGAGGTACGAGAGCAGCTTCCATGCCAGGGTGTCCGGTCGTGGCCGCCAGATGGGCTGTGCGCCTTGCTCTGGTCGCGGGGCGGGGTTAATGGGCGGGGTCGTTCCGGAGGTGCTTTCCCAATGCAAGACGGTCAACGCGAGCCGATCTTCAATGTGCCGGGCGTCGTTGTGGCGCTCGTCGCCGCGTTCGGCGCCATGCATGTCGGAAGGCAGGTCCTGGATGTGCGTAGCGATACCGAACTCGTTCATTTGCTGGCCTTCAATCCCGCCCGCTACAGCGGGCCGCCGATCGATCTCCCGGGGGCGGCCTGGGCCGGGATGGCGGATTTCTTCACCCACGCTTTCCTGCATGGCGATCTGGCGCATCTCGTCATCAACTCGGCGTGGCTGTTGGCCGTTGGCTCCCCGATCGCGCGTCGGATGCCGACGCTGTCATTCTTGGCGTTCTTCGGGCTCTGTGCAGCGGGCGGGGCGATGCTGTTCATGACGATGCACGCTGGTGTTAACGCTTGGCTGGTCGGTGCATCCGGGGCGATTTCGGGCCTGATGGCGGCCGTATTCCGCTTGATGTATGCGGCAGAGGACGCAGGCGCGCGCAATCTTCTTAGGGAGCGGCCGCTCGAGGCGCCGAGGCTCGGCGTCGTCTCGATGTTTACCCGTCGCGCGCCGCTGGTTGCGATCGCTGGATGGGTCGGCGTTAACATCGTTGTCGGCGTTGCCATGAGTGCATTCGGAGATGGGATGGCGATCGCATGGGAGGCGCATCTGGGCGGCTTCTTCGCCGGGCTGTTGCTGTTCGACCTGTTCGACCGGGGATGTGCCGAGGAGACCGTGACCCCAGGCATGACCTGGTAACGCATCTTGGGCCGGGGACGGCCCGTCAGGGCAAAATGCTGTAGGTGATCGCACGAGGGCTCGTCGTGAGGCTTGCATCGCGAGCCCGTCGACGTGATACTTCGTCAGGATCCTCCGGGGTCCTATTCGAGGGCCGGTTCAACAAAGGCAAGGTTGACCTCGAGTTCAAGTGCGCGCGGGCGGTTATAACGCCCGAATGGCCCTCGCCCGTGACTGTCGCGGTTCGCCTCGTCGTAGATGGGAGTGACGCGCATGAATGTAGCCGCGATCCTGAGTGCCAAGGGACGAAATGTCGTTACGGCGCGCCCCACGACTACCCTCGAGGAGATCGCCGCGAAGCTTTCGGAGAAACGCATCGGCGCCGTCGTCATCGTCGGTAGCGGCGGCCGGATCGATGGCATCGTTTCGGAGCGGGACATCATCCGCGCCATCTCCGAGCGCGGGGCCAAGAGCCTGCTGGAGCCGGCGATCGATACGATGACGAAATCGGTCATCACCTGCGATGTGGCCGATACGCTCGACGAGTTGATGGCGCGTATGACGGCGGGGCGCTTCCGCCATCTGCCGGTCGTCGAGGATCGGCAACTCGTCGGTATCGTGTCGATCGGCGACGTGGTGAAGCACCATATCGCCGAGGTCGAAATGGAGGCGAGTGCGCTGCGCGGTTACATCGTGGCGGGTTGAGCCGTTCGTCCCGGCAGGCGCGCTCTGAGTTCGAGCTGATGCTTGATCTCGTCCAACTCGCGACGCACGGCACTTTGACCGTGAGCGATGAGTTCGTCGGCGCGGTGGAATTCGAACGGGCCGATGCCCGACAGGCGCGGGCTGAGGATTGCGTCGGGCGGATCTCCGGCCAGGCGTGAGCGCGCAATGCGGTCCTGCACGATGCTCAATGCATTGACGAGGACGGTTGAAATGCCGGGCTTGTGGTCCTTGGGGTCTTTCTCGTTGCCGAACCATTGGCGGCGAAGCAGAGAACGCATGCTGCCTGCTGGTTGGGAGGCGGAGGCTTCAATGTCGGGGAGATCGGCACCAGCGAGCGGCAACGGCTCGTCTAACTCCGGCATCACGGTCCCGCGTGCGCACATGTCGGCGTTGAGGTTGACCGCAATGACGTAGCGGGCGCCCAGTGCTCGGCAGACGCTGACGGGAATGGGATTGACGAGGGCGCCGTCGAATAGCCAGCGGTGATTTATGCTCACCGGCGGGAAGATGCCCGGAAGCGCATAGGATGCGCGCATGGCGGCGACCAGGCCGCCCTTTCTGAGCCAGACCTCGTGGCCGGTTCCCAGCTCGGTCGCGACGGCGGCGAAAGGTTGAGGCAGGTCCTCGATAGTGCGGTTGCCGATGTGGCGTTCAAGAAGTGCGCCGAGCTTGTCGCCGGTGATGAGGCCGGTTCCGGCGAGGTTGAAGTCCAGCAGGCTCATGACGCGGCGCCGATTAAGGCTTCTAGCGAAGCCTTCCAACTCGTCGAGGCGGCCTGCGAGATGGCAACCGCCGACGACGGCGCCGATCGAGGTGCCGGTGATGATGTCGGGCACGATGCCGGCTTCGGCGAGTGCCTTGATGATGCCGATGTGGGCCCAGCCACGCGCCGCGCCGCCGCCGAGTGCGAGCCCTATTCTACCCTTGCCTGTATCGTTTGTGGCCATCGATGAGGCCTCCACACCCCGCTTCGGCGTCGTGAACGCGTGTTTGAAGCCTATCATACGGTGATCAAGGGTTTGCTACCGATGAGGTAATGATGATTTGAGTGAATACGGGCGGGGGGCCTGCGCTGAGATGTCGATCTCTCGATAAAAGCAGGACCGCGCGCCGGTATGGCATGCAACTCCATCGCCCTCGATCTCGACTTCGAGGTGAAGCACGTCCTGATCGCAATCCGTATGAACCGATTTGACGGCAAGTCGGTTCCCGCTCTCCTCCCCTTTCGTCCAGAGTCGTTTGCGGGAGCGGGTCCAGAACGTGGCGTAGCCGGTCGATAGCGTTCGTTCGAGGGCTTCATCGTTCATCCAGGCGAACATGAGGATCTCGCGGGTCGTGCGATCGGTGACGATGGCGGGGATCAGCCCATCGCCGTCGAACAGCGGCGCGAACGCCGTGCCGTGCTCGATCTCGGCCTTGGCGTCCGTGCCGGCATTGCGTGTGACCCAAGGGCGTTGTGGCTTGGTCATCTCGTCCTCGCGATTGGCGCTGGGACCCTAGTAGCCGAATGGGGGCAGGGAAGGCCAGAGCATCGGCAATTCCGGGGCCGTGTTGAGCCGGATCAAATGCGAGGTCGCGCGAGGGGGATAGCAAAGAGGCATGCGCCGGCGGCATCCGGGCAAGGCGGGGTTGAACGACGAGGACAGTCGTGAAGCATTTGATCATAGCGGTTGGACTTCTGGGTTTCACGATCGTGCAAGCGGATGAGGCGCGTGCCGAAGCGGTTTCGGATTGCGGGCAATCGCGCAATCTCACGGCACGGATGGTGGCATGCTCGGAGATCGTCTCCGGCAATGGCTACAGCGGCGAGCAGAAGGCAATTGCCTATCGCAATCGTGGACTGGCGCGAGCGGAGGCAGGCGCGCACGACCAGGCGATCTTGGATCTCAACGAGGCGCTACGGCTCGATCCCAATGATGCGGTCGCTTTCGACACGCGGGCCCATTCGCGGCTTGCGAAGGGAGCGACAGATCAGGCCATTGCCGATTTTTCCGCGGCTATGCGGCTGCAGCCACACAATGTGTCGTTCATCGTCGCGCGCGGCCATGCCTTCCTCATAAAAGGCAACGTGGATGCGGCGATCATCGATTTCTCCGATGCGATCCGGATCAATCCGAACAGTGCCAGCGCCTACAACAACAAGGGGCTGGCCTGGCGCAAAAAGAACAATCTCGAGCAGGCGATCTCGGATTTCACCGTCGCGATCTCGCTCAATCCGATCTACGCCGTCGCTTACCTCAATCGGGGCTATGCCTACGAGGCCAAGGGTGCGAAGCCGGAGGCGGTCGCGGATTTCAGTCGCGCGCTGCAACTCGACCGGACGCTCGTGGGCGCAACCGCGGGATTGAAGCGGCTCAAGGCTGGGGGTGAACTGGCCAGCCAGAGCGAGCAGACGGTGCGGGAGGGCAAGGAACTTGCGGAGACCCATTGCTCGCGGTGTCATGCCGTCGGCACAACAGGTCAAAGCCCCAACCCGAAGGCGCCGGAATTCCGGCAGATGCAGCAGCGCCATCCGATCCTGGCGCTGCGTGAACCGCTGACGCGCGGGATTGCCGCACCTCACGACGAGATGCCGAAGTTCGCGCTGGGCGAGGCCGGGGTGGACAAGCTCGTCGCCTACATCAACACGCTACAGAGCGCGCCGCGCGGTTGGGACACCAGAATGCCGCCGGGGAAGAAGTGACCGGCCGTTCAGGCGAAGCGGCGAGCGATGAGCCAGGAGGCGGTTGCTGCGATGACATGCACGAGCAGCATGACGGCGGCGATACCCGACGTGAAGGTATCGCCCCCAGCGCCACCGGCATACGCCGGCGCAAGTGGGATCTGGACCGTTTTGATCAGAGCAGCGGATACGAACGAAACAACTCCACTCATCGCTCCGATCCAGAGGCGGCGGTCTGTCATGCGTGAGGCGATGACGGAAGCGCAAAGGCCGGCAACGAGCGCCCACGGCAACCCGACAAAGTGAGCGAAGAATAGTCCGTATAGGATGAAGAACGGCGACAGCCACATACCGTCGACATGACCATCGATGACGGCGAAAACCCCCATGCCGAGCGAAAACACCGCAAGACCTACCAGCGGGCCGACAAGCGCGAAGACGATCAGGATCTTGGCGGAACGCGGGAGAAATGCGGGCAAGGTTCACCATCCCTGAGGTCGGGGTAACATCGAGGAGCGCGCGGAGCGCGTTCACCGTACCTCACGCCGCACGGAACAGTCGCACGGCTTCGTCGCATTCGAAGAGATAGAGAAGCGTGCGCAGGGCCTGGCCGCGCGGGCTCATGAGGTGCGGGTCCTGGTTCAACGCGAGGCTCGCATCGTCGCGGGCAACGGCCAGAAGTTCCTCGAACCCCGGCACGCCCGCGACGCGGAATTCCGGCATACCGCTTTGCCTTGCACCCATCAGCTCACCGCCACCTCGCAGCTCGAGATCCTTCTCCGCGATCAGGAAGCCGTCTTCGGTCGCGCACATCATCTCTAGGCGCTGCCGTGCGGTGACGCCGAGCGGTTCGGCATGCAGCAGCAGGCAGTACGACTGCCGGTCGCCACGGCCCACACGTCCGCGCAACTGATGCAGTTGCGCGAGGCCGAAGCGCTCGGCCTGCTCGATCACCATGACAGTGGCGTTGGGCACGTTGACGCCAACCTCGATCACGGTCGTCGATACCAGCACCTTCAGGTGGTCGGCCGAGAACGCGGCCATGACAGCGTCTTTGTCGGCGGACTTCATCGCGCCGTGCAGCAAGCCGACCTTGTCCGAGCCGAAGGTCTGCGCGAGCCAGGCGTGGCGCTCTTCGGCGGCGGCCAGCTCCGAGACATCGGAGCTTTCGATCAACGGGCAAACCCAATAGATCTGCGCGCCTTGCGCGAGCATGCGGCGCAGGCCGTCTACGACGTCCTCGATACGGCCTTCGGCGGGCATCGTGGTCTTGATCGGCTTGCGGCCGGCGGGCTTCTCGGTCAGGCGCGACACGTCGAGATCGCCATAGTGCGTCATCAGCAGCGTCCGCGGGATCGGCGTTGCGGTCATCACCAGGACGTTCGCGCCGCCGCTGCCGCCCTTCGACTGTAAGGCGAGCCGCTGGTGGACGCCGAAGCGATGCTGCTCGTCGATGACGGCGAATGCGAGATCCTTGAAGTGCACGTCTGGCTGGAACACCGCGTGGGTGCCGATGAGGATGTCGATCTCGCCGCTTGCCAGCCGCTCCAGAACCTCGCGCCGAGGCCGGCCCTTTTCGCGGCCGGTAAGCAGGCCGATGCGCAGGCCGGCTTTCTCGGCAAGCGGCAGGATCGTTTCGGCGTGCTGGCGGGCGAGCACTTCGGTCGGTGCCATCAGCGCTGCCTGCGCGCCTGTCTCGACGGCGCTTGCCATCGCCATGAGTGCGACGGCTGTCTTGCCAGACCCGACGTCGCCTTGCAGCAGCCGGAGCATGCGGTATTCGCTCGCCATGTCCTGCTCGATCTCGGCGAGCGCGGAGACCTGACTGCCGGTAAGAGTGAACGGCAACGCCGCTTTCAGTTTCGCTCGGATGCTGCCGTCGCCCTTGATGCTGCGGCCGCGCTGGGCTTTGGCGCTCTGACGCACGAGGGCGAGGGCCAGCTGGCCTGCCAGCAGTTCGTCATAGGCGAGCCGCTGCCACGCCGGGCCGCCGGTCGAGATGTCCGCGGGGTCCATCGGGCGATGCAGTGCCGAGATCGCGTCGTGAAACGGCGGCCAGCCCTTCTGGGTGAGGACGGTCGGGTTCTGCCATTCCGGAAGATCGGGCACCGTCGCCACGGCCTGGCGCACGAGCTTGTGGAGGATTTTGCCCGAGAGGCCCGCGGTCAGAGGATAGACGGTTTCCAGCGATGGCAGATCGGCGCGCGACTCCGGCGTCACGATGTAGTCGGGATGGACCATCTGCGCCGTTTCGCCATAGCGGTCGACGCGGCCGGAGACGTAGCGCTCCTCGCCTTCGGGCAACTGGCGTTCGATGAAAGCACGTTCCATGTGGAAGAAAATGAGGTCTATGCGGCCCGTGTCGTCTTCGCATTGGACCTTGTAGGGGGCTTTCTTGTTGCCGCGTGGCGACGGCCGGTGCTTCAGCACGCGCACCTTGAACGTCGCGATCGTCCCCGCAACCGCGCCGGCCACGGTCGGCTCCGCGCGGCGGTCGATGACGCCCGTCGGCGTATGCCACACGAGATCGATCACACGCGGATCGGCGACGCCCGGCGGCATCCGCAGCGCCTTCTTCAGGAAGCCGAGCACGCGCGGTCCAACCCCCGTGAGACCAAGGGCGGAAGCATAGAGCGGGGTGAGGACATCGGGACGCATGGTGGCAGTTTACAGGGGCCGCGTCTCGAAGGCCAACAAGCGGCGGTGAGGTATCCACGGCCGAACGCGCCTGCCGGTCGTCAAGTGGCTCATCGGAGGGCGCAAAGTCGAGGCGGGACAGCGGATGGGGGGCGCGCAACCGCGAGTTCCGGATGAGCGGACAGGCGCCGACGCGATTGCCTTAGTCTCTCAGCCGGATAAAGCTGCGCTCGCAGCAATGATAAGGTCGCTCTCAGATGGGCCCCTCCAACATGAAACATCCGCATGATCCTATTCCCGACTGATCTGGCGTCCTTCCTTGAAATCATTCGGCAGAATGGTGAAATCGCCTATAGCCTGATCTTCACCTGGGCCTCGTCGCATTCACTGCTGCTGACGCTCTTTGCCGGCTACGCTTCCCACTCCGGTGTGCTCCAATTCGGCACGGCGATCGCGGTCTGCTGGCTCGGTAGCTTCCTGGGCGATGTGTTCCGGTTCTGGATCGGCAGGCAGTTTGGCCCGCGCTTGCTCAAGCGCTATCCACGAATTGAAGGCGCGGTGACCAAGGCAGCATTGCTCAGCGAACGCCACTACGTCTGGATGATTTTGCTGCATCGCTATCCGCACGGAATCAGGGGCATTGCGGCCATAGCCTATGGGATCTCCTCGCTGCCGTGGAGCGTGTTTCTGCTGCTCAATGTCGTTGCGTCCGGCATCTGGGCCGTGGCGCTTGTTTCAACCGGCTATGCCTTCGGCCAGGTGTCGGGAAAAATCATGAGTGACGCCAGCTCTTCGCTAGGCTTCGTCATGCTGTTGGTGTTCCTTGGTCTGTCATGGCTGCTGAGCCGCAAGTTCGATGCCGTCATGGAGCAGAATGCTCCGGCACCAAGCGCGGCCATTCAAACGCGCGAAAGCGCTTCTTTGAAGCGAGAGAAGCAGAAGGACAGACGTGCCAAACAGGGCCGGGATAAGCGGTCCCGGAAAAAAGCCCAATAGGAGCAGCGGGAAAGGCACGCAGCGCCTACGGCGCGACTAGCGTGCTTGCTCTACTGCCTCGGTGCTGTGCGGGCGCGCCATTGATTTTCTTGAACGGCAGCGCGGTGATGGCAATGTACAGCGCCCACGCTCCACTGACGGGAAGTCCGCCAGACAATCGCTGATTTCTCCCTGTGGGGCCGTGCGTCAGTGTGGATTATCTGGCGGAGGAGAATGCTCGAAGGCCGAAGGGTTCCACGCCTGCTTGATGGGCATGCTCCTCACGCGCTCGGCGTTGAGGTCACGCGAGTCGAGGTTGAACAATTCGCATAGTTCAGATCGCAGTCGGGCAAAGATTTCGGTGGAGTTGGCTTGGGCGCTTCGCGTAAACTCCTCTTCGGAGCAGTAGGCTGCGGCGGCGAAGGCGAGCAGATCGGGCTTCAGCTTCAGTTTTTCATGGCAGCGTCGGACTTGGCCGTAGGTGTAGACGCGCGTTCCGCCAAACGACATCTGCAGTTCCCACGGGAGCACCGCGAGCAACGGGCGCAGATGCCGCCTTCGCATCATTCGTCGGATTGCAGCGAACAGTTTAAACGATCCGCTATTTCACCAACCCCGCCTTGACGACGATCTCGTTCCACTTGGTCGTTTCGGTGGCAATATACGCGGCGTACTCGACAGGGCCGCCCGAAAGAGGCTCTATGCCTTGCGCGCGGAAGGCTTTCGCGACGGTATCGCTTTTTACCGCTGCGACGATCGATGCGCCGAGCTTCACCGTGATGGCGTCGGGCGTGGCGGGCGGCGCGTTGAGCCCGAACCAGATCGAAGTGTCGAAATCCGGCAAGCCCGCTTCTGCGACCGTCGGCAGATCGGGCAGCGAGGGGCCGCGCGTCGTGATCGTCCAACCCAGTGCGCGGAGTTGTTTGCCCTCGATCAGACCGAGCACGGTGGAGGACGGCGCGAACATCACCTGCAGCGTGCCGCCGACAACGTCTTGTGCGGCCTGTGCGGTACCCTTGTAGGGTACGTGCACCATCGAGACGCCGGCCATCACGTTGAACAGTTCGCCCGACAGATGCGGAATGGTGCCGGGACCGGGCGAGCCGTAGTTGAGTTTTCCGGGTTCGGCTTTGGCGACGGCGATCAGCTCCTTGACCGTGGTTGCTTTGACGGTGGGGTTGACGACGAGGATGTTGGGCACTGCGCAGATGAGGCCCACGGCTTTCAGATCCTTGCCCATGTCCAGCGAGCCGGCCTGCTTCATGCCGCGACTGATGATGTTGGCGACCGAGCCGAGGAACAGCGTGTAGCCATCGGGCTCGGCCTTCGCGGCAGCTTCGGCCGCGATATTGCTCGACGCGCCCGCGCGAACCTCGACCACGACGGGTTGGCCGAGGCTTTTCGTCATCTGGTCTGCGACGATACGCGCCGCGACGTCCGCCGAGGAGCCAGGGGCGAAGCCGATCAGCAGCCGGATCGGTCGTTCGGGATAGGTCTGTGCGTGTGCCGATGTCGCGATCAACGCGGCGCCAAAGATCGCCGCGCGCATCATCTCGAGCGCCAGATGCATGGTTTCCTCCGGGCAAGACTTGTTTGTGGACGGGCGACGGAGATTAGCCGCCTGAAATGTCTCCCTCACGCCTTGCGGGCGATCGGATGCTTGAGCAGGAACGTGGCGAGTTCGTCGACCGATGGTAAGCCGGCGCGGCTTCCAAGTCGCGTGCATTTGAGTGCGGCGGTGGCCGAGGCGCGGCGTACGATTTCGCGGGTCTGGCGTTGTTCCGCGACACCGACGGTGAACGCGCCGTGGAAGGCATCGCCGGCGCCGGTCGTGTCGACCACATCGACGTCGAACGCCGGGAAGCTCTCCAGGGCGCCGCCTTCGAGCCAGACATAGCCGTTCGCGCCGAGCGTGACGCCGGCGTGCTTGGGGCCGAGGGACGCCACGCGGCGCAGGCGATCTTCGACCGCTTCCTCGGCCGCGAACTCTTCCAGCGCGTGCTCGGAAAAGATGGCGTAGTCGGTGAGTGCCAGCAATTCGGACAGTGCCTCGCGGCCGCCGAGATCTGCGTCGAGTACTGTCGGCACGCCGGCTCTCCGCGCGGCGGTGAACGCGGCTCGGGTGGCCTCGAGCCAACGTAGATCTGACAGCACGGCACCTGCTTCGTCGATGCGTTCGAGCGGCAGCCACTGGGTGGCGGAGGGCATGTTGACGTCGCGGGAGCCCACGATCATCCGCTCGCCGCGGCTGTCGACCAGGATCACGGAGGTGGAGGAGCGGTTGTCCTCGAAGGCTTGGATGTAGCGGGTGTCGACGCCGGCCGCGGTCAGGCTGCGGCGGATCTTGACGCCGTTGTCATCGTCACCGACCCGGCTCCACAACTCGACCGTGCCGCCCAGGCGCGCGATCGCAGCCGCGGCGTTGGCTGCCATGCCGCCGCCGGCTTCGAGGTGCTCCAGGGCGCGGATCTTGGTCGGCTTCGCGGGGAACTCGTCGATCCGGTAGATCCGGTCGATCGCGGCATGTCCCACGCAAATGATGCGCTTCATCTCTCGTTGCTCCAGGCCCGGCGCGCTTGCAGCCGGGCATCTCGCGGCCAAGTGGCCGTCAGACGGCGTTCATGTCAACTGCGGCCAACCTTTCGGAGGACTTCGACAACAACAAGTCGGGCGCGGGGCCGTCGGCGAATTATGAGCGAAAAAGCACGGAGGGAGCCGTAAGGGCCGTGCCCGGCCATACGATGTGAGACACAGTAGATTTGCGTACAACTGGAAGGTTGCGCGGGCTGGTTGCTGGAATACAGGCTGTTCGCTGGCTTCATCGCCCCGTGGCTGCGGGCAGGCGTTGAATTCGGGTCGACGGAATCAGGAGCGTGCCTTCGCTTTTCTGGGACCCGCAGTCTCGGCAGGTGCCGCCGCAGCAGCCAAGGCCTCGGCCGCCTGATCTTCGGCGAACAGCTTGGCTAACGTGTCCGCGTCGCTGCGGGCGAGCTCCATCATCTTTTCATCGTCGGTGTAGAACTTGTAGTGCTCGGTCAGCCGTCGTTCGTCGTGGCGGGCGAATGTCTCGACTGTCGAACGCACCTCGGGTTCGGGCATGCCGATGCCACGGAGCACTTCGCGCGTGAGATCGAGCGCGGACAGGAACGTCTCGCGGCGGATAACCTTCACGCCGAGATTCATCAACTGATGCACGTGATTGCGGTTGCGCGCTCGCGCGTAGATTGGGAGCGCGGGGAAATGCTCGCGTACGATCCGCGCGGTGCGCAGCGATGCCTCGACGTCGTCGATCGCCAGCATGAGGGCCTTGGCCTTGCCGGCCTGGGCGGCTTCCAGGATATCGAGACGGCTAGCGTCGCCGAAAAAGGCCTTCGAGCCGAAACGTTCGACCAACGCGATCTGCTCGGGATTTATGTCGAGGGCGGTAAACGCAATGCGCTTGCCGCGCAAAACTCGCGCAGTGATCTGCCCGACGCGGCCGAAACCGGCGATGATCACGTGAGCTTCTTCGGGCGGCGGTGCGACGAACGCGGGCGCAAGCGAGCGTCGTCGGGAGAAGGTGTCGTCGATCATCAGGAGGAGCGGGGTCAAAGCCATCGACAGGGTCACGGCGACTTCCAGGGGTTCGCTGACGTGACGGGTCATGACGCCCGCAGCGACGCCGGCTGCCAGCAGCACGAACGCGAACTCTCCGCCCTGGCTGATCGAGATCGCCATCCGGCGCGCGGCCCAGGACTCCAGGCCCTGCCACAGGCCGAGCCCGTAGAGCACGGCGATCTTGGTGGCGACCAGCAGGAGTACGATGACGACGATCATGCGTGGCTCGGTCAGGATCAATTCGAGATTGAGCGACATGCCGACGGCGGTGAAGAACATGCCCAGCAGCAGGCCTTCGAATGGCTGGATATCGGCTTCGAGCTGATGTCTGTAGGAGGACTCGGCCAGCAGCGCGCCGGCGAGGAATGCACCCAGCGAAGGCGACAGTCCGGCTTTCGTCATGACCAGCGCAGCGCCGACGACAGTGAGCAGGGCTGCCGCCGTCATGGCCTCGCGAACCTTCGTGCGCGCGATCACCCGAAGCACCCGATCGATCAGGAAGCGGCCGACGACCACGACGGCGACGATCGTCAGCAGTGCCTGCAGGGCGGCCATGATGTCCATCTTGGCGGCGCTGCCCACGACGGCGACCGCGAACACCGGGGTCAACGCGATCAAGGGTATCGCGGCGAGATCCTGGAACAGCAGAACGGCGAAGGCGAGGCGGCCGTGCTTCGTCGTCAACTCGCCGCGCTCCTCGAGAACCTGAAGCGCGAATGCAGTGGAGGAAAGCGACAACACGAGGCCGATGAAGAGCGCCGGCAGGAAGGGCTGGCCGACCGCGAGCGCGATGAAGGAAATCACGACGCCGGTGAGCGCGACCTGCGCACCCCCGAGGCCGAAGATCGCCGTGCGCATGGTCATCAGTCGGCGGGGGCGAAGCTCCAGGCCGATCAGGAAGAGCAGCAACACCACGCCGAACTCCGCGATGTGCAGCAGGTTCTCGGCCGAATTCTCGCTGAAGATCTTACCGAAGCCGAACGGACCGATGAGAACGCCCGCGAGAAGATAGCCCAGCACGCTGCCGATTTTCAGCATCTTTGCCAGCGGCGCGGCGATGGCGGCTGCGGCCAGCAGCCAGACGGCCTGCTCCAGTGTGATGCTGCCCATCGTGGTGCGATCCTTTCAGCCGAGAAACGCCGCGTTCAAACATGGATGTTGTGGCGGCTTGCGATTGGAGTGAAACGGATTGTGAAGCCGAGCAGATCGTCCGTGGAAGAATGGAGCGCCTTGGCCGGGGCGAACGGGTGCAGGACGATTTTTATGTGGTAGCGCGTTTACATCCTGGCAACCTTAACGGGTTGTTTACCGACCTTGCCGCATTGTGAACGTGCACCGGCTCCCAGCTCTCCAAACTCTCCCAAAACTGCCGACTGGCCGACCAGGTGCACTCGTCAAGAAACCCAGTGTGCGTGCGAGGAAGTGCCCATGAGTTGCGAACTTGTGATGCGTTCCGTAGGCGTCATGGCTTGTGCCACGACGTTGAGCCTTTTCACTACCATTGCCGCCTATGCCGCGGTGAATGTCGCCCCGCTGAAGTGGGACGGGTCGTTCTGCTCGGCCAGGGACTGCGGCGCTGCCGTTGCGATGCGCGGCAACGGAACTGCGCGGATGAAGTTCGTCCAGGCGCCTGCGCGCACCTCCTGATCGCTCGTCTGATCGAGCGCGATCTCCAGACGTGACGTTCCAACCCGACCCTCGGACTTGATCGCCTCGTCGTTCGATATTCTGCACGTGCGCCGGAACGCACCTGCATCGATATCGAGCGCCGCTCCTGGTCTACCGTGACGTCTTCTTGACGACGCGGTCGATGGCCATCAGTTCTGAGACGAGGGATGCGAAGTCCTTCAGTGGCACCATGTTGGGGCCGTCGGAAGGAGCGTTGTCGGGATCCTCGTGGGTCTCGATGAAGAGGCCGGCAACGCCGACCGCGACTGCCGCTCGCGCCAGTACGGGCACGAAGCGGCGGTCGCCACCTGAGGACGTGCCTTGACCGCCGGGTTGTTGCACGCTGTGGGTCGCATCGAAGATCACGGGCACGCCCGTCTCCGCCATGATCGGCAACGCCCGCATGTCGGAGACGAGCGTGTTGTAGCCGAAGCTGGCGCCGCGCTCGGTCACGAGCACGTTGCGGTTGCCCGAGGCGGTCACCTTGGCGACCACGTTCTTCATGTCCCAGGGGGCGAGAAATTGCCCCTTCTTGATCTTGACGACGCGGCCGGTTTTCGCGGCGGCGACCAGTAGATCCGTCTGGCGACAGAGAAACGCCGGGATCTGCAGGACGTCGACGACGGGGGCGACGATCGCGCACTGCTCTTCGGTGTGCACGTCGGTCAGAGTGGCGAGCCCGAACTTCTCGCGAACTTCCGCGAACACTTCTAGCGAGGCGTCGAGGCCCATGCCGCGCTTGCCGGTGAGGCTCGTGCGGTTGGCCTTGTCGAACGAGGTCTTGTAGACGAGGCCGATGCCGAGCTTGGCGCTGATCTCTTTGAGAGCAGCGGCCATTTCGAGCGCGTGGGCGCTGCTCTCCATCTGGCAGGGACCGGCGAACAGCGCGATGGGTGCATCGTTGGCGAAGGTGATGCCGCCGATGATGACGCGCGGATTGGGCGTGGTGGAGTCGTTTTTGTTCATGGCAGGCTTATAGCGGGTGCCAAGAGCCAAAACGAGGGGCCAGTTGGCGCACGTCTGGCGTCCATGAGAAGGGGAGTCGCCAGAGCATCATCTCACCAGACGGAATCGTCTTTCGCGATTCTCTGGTCGGATGAAGATGCGCTAGATTCTATAGGCTAGAGCAGTTTCGTCCGCTCATGCGACCGCACCTGCGGTCGCTACTGTCCGAAACGGCTCTAGAAATTCGAGCGCAGCCGGGTCGAGACGATCGAGACGGGGCCGCGATCGGGATTG